>MIAN01000211.1:8084-10448 GCA_001829125.1 Spirochaetes bacterium GWB1_27_13
TTACCAGATGATACTAAACGAGTATTAATTGGTTGTTATTTAATTGGATATACTCAAAAAAAAATGGCAGTAACAGAGTTTGATAAAGATGTTACAGTAGAACTATTAATAGAAGGAATGCTTGAAGGCAAAGAATTAGTAATAGAACAAAGTTATTATACTAAAGAGCAAAAAGTTGGGACTTCGATGGTTATTGATAAAGAAGAGTTAAAGTCTCTTTCTATGCGTGGTAGAATGGAAGATGTTATGAATGCTATTAGGACTTTACCAGGTGTAAGTTACTCAGCAGGATTTTATACTCAACTATCGGTAAGAGGTGGCAGTCCTCAAGAAATAAGTGCTTCTTATGATGGATTTATAGTTAGAGTTCCGTATTATTGGGGCAGTGCACATTCTATCTTTGACCCACATATTGTAGAATCTGCCAAATTTAACAATGGGGCTTTTTCTGCAAAATATGGTATGGCTATGAGTGGCTTACTTGAAATCACAACAAAAACTCCTAACGAAGGATTTAAATTTGAAATTAATCAATCAATGTCAAGTTTTGATGCTTATTTTAATATTCCATTCTCAAGAAAAGCGGGATTATTAATTGGAGGAAGAGTTACATATATTGATTTGACAATGGGACTCGTATGGAAACTTCAAGGTATTGATATGGTTAGAGCACCTTATATATATGATGCAAATATAAAATTTTTCTATAAACCAACAGATAGGTTTGAATGGTATATCAATGGATTTTTTGGAAATGATGGGTTACATAATTATCAAACAGTTGAAGATAAAGATAATAAAATTTCTACAAAATATGGCTCTTATAATGAAAATTTTCATCCAATTACAACAACTGGCTTTAAAATTCTACCAAATGATAAAGTGTATATCCATTGTTTTGCAGGGTATGAATATTATCTACAAATGTATAATTTTACAGAACAACCAAGAGGAACAAGAAATTACTCTAGCAATTTTATGAATTCACCTTTATCTGCTGGCATAACAAAAAATTCTTTTAATATAACAGACCTTCTCGATAGTAAATCAAATGGAAATTTTGGCTATCATAGTATCCAAACAAGATGTGATGTAGATGTAACCCTTCACGATAAAGTATTATTTAGTTTTGGCGGTGGCTTAATATATGATATACAAAGTTATTTAAATAATTATTCTTTTTATAACTCACAAACAATGCAAAGAGAAAATACTGTCCTTGAAATAAATAATTCACATCAATTAAACTCAAGTGCTTATGTAAATTTTAAATTTATTCCTATTCCAAAAAAACTTGAAATAGAACTTGGAGCAAGAGTTGATCATTTTGTAAGTTTTTATGGTACTTCAATTTTAAATACATATCCTGTTGCAAACCCAAGATTCTATCTATCATATACGCCAATTAGAGATAAAAAATATTTAGAATATTTTACAATAAGTTTTGGCACTGGTCTTTATTCAAAAACACCAAATATTTATTTTGCAAAAGATAATAAGCATAAATTTAATGATATTCAACAAGAAAAATTATTTTCTACTATAATTGGTGCAGAAACAATGTTTGATTTTGGTTTAAACATAAAACTAGAAAGTTATTTTAAATACTATTTTCATAGAAATTATAAAAATAAAGTGATAATTGGAAACGATGCAGAATGGCGACAATATTCTGATGGGCAAGGATTTGCTGCAGGTTTTGATATTATCATAAAACAAAAAATTTCTCGTTATATAGATGGTTGGGCTTCGTATTCTTTTGTATTTGGATATTTTAACAACCCAAGTACCGATGGCTTAACAGAATCCGATGATGGTCAGCCAGTTGGTAGATGGTTTTATCCATCTTATCATAGATGGCATAGTTTTAACTTAGTTCTAAATATAAAACCAGTGACATTTTTAACAATTTCTCCTTCAATTGGAATTCATAGCGGTTTACCACAAAAACAATTTACAGGAGATACAGTAATGTATAGAATTGATACTCCACAAGATGCTTTAGAACTATATTATAGAAAAAAAGAATACAGTGACACAGCAAGAACATATCCAAGTGTTCCTATAAATTTTAAAATTGCATTCCACCATTACTTCCCACGAACTCAAGTAAAGATGGAAATATATTTTGCAATGGATAACATATTATCAATGGCAATAGATAAAGGTGGAAAAAACCTTGAACCAATTTATAGCCCAGATCAAGAAATTGTTATTGATAAATACACAGGAAATGAAATGAACAAATTTACACCAGCTTATGAGTCGTTTTTACCATCTTTTGGTATAAAAGTTAGTTATTAAGGAGAATTTTATGAAAAATATATTGATTATTGTTTTTATAATTTTATTTTTATCAAGTTG
>MIAN01000212.1 GCA_001829125.1 Spirochaetes bacterium GWB1_27_13
AAGTTTTTTTAGACTTTAAGAAAGTGCATTATGGCAGTTTTTTTTATATTCCAGAAACTGCACTATAAGTTTTTTGAATTACGCATAAGAAACGTTGTACGAAATTAAAGTTGAGATATTTATGGGAAAAAAAGAGAAATCAGAACTATTAAATATTTGTTATAATTATCTAAAAGATGTAGAAGTTATTACAGACAAAATTATTAAAATATTTAATGTTGATTCAATTTGGTCAATCAGAAAAGTATACTTTCCTAACTTAGCTGTTGAAAAAAATGAATATAAATTAATATTTCATGGTATAGGTGTAAGTATATTGGAAAATGGTAATGAAATAATTGATATAGAAAACGGTGGTGATATTTCAATTTGTGGAATAGAACCTTGGAGGTTGTCAGAATATATTAAAAGTAAAAAAGAACATATTTCTTTTTTTGATAATAAAAAAGATTTTGTTAAATACATAAAGGAAATATTAAATGACATGTTGAAAACTGGTCAAATGAAAAAAATATCTGATTTATATTTTATAAATGATGAAAAAAATAGGGAAAGGTTGAAAAAATATAAGCATAACAACAAATAATCAACATTCTCCACTTTAAGTTCGTACAACAGCAAGTTGACTGTTTTGGTGGAGTACCATATCAACCCAAATTGCCAACAAATTATTAATATTTCTGGCAAATTGTTGATATTCTTGGGAGATTTTTATATACTAAAAGTGATTGGTAGTAAGTCGGCAACTTCGCTAACTTGCAAGCCGTTAGATAAAATATTTTTGGTGCAGATGGATTTAATATTATTTACTTGAGGTGATAAATATGAATGGACCAAAACCTACTGAAATACACCCAATGAAAGGCTATGATCAAGTATGTTTTATAAAAAATGTTGTAAAAAATCCGAATATAATTATAGGTGATTATACATATTATGATGACCCTAATGGATCTGAAAATTTTGAAAAGAATGTTCTTTATCACTATCCATTTATAGAAGATAAACTAATAATAGGAAAATTTTGTGCAATTGCTAAAGATGTAAAATTTATAATGAATGGTGCAAATCATAAAATGAATTGTTTTACAACTTATCCATTTTCAATTTTTGGTAATGGTTGGGAAAAAGTTATGCCACAATTATCTGATTTACCTTACAAAGGTGATACAATAATTGAAAATGATGTTTGGATCGGTTTTGATTCATTAATAATGCCAGGTGTTAAAATTGGAAATGGAGCAATAATAGCGTCTAGATCAGTGGTTGTTAAGGATGTCGAACCCTATACAATTGTTGGTGGAAATCCCGCAAAAATTATAAGAAAACGATTTGATGATAAAATAATAAAATTATTAGATTGTATTAAATGGTGGAATTGGCCAATTGAAGAAATAACAAATAATTTGCATATTCTTACATCTTGTAATTTAACTGAATTACAAAATATATATAATAAGATAAAAAATAGATGAAATATACGGTAAAAATACTCCATCTAACAGCAAATATATCTTCAATCCCAGTGTTCATTACGCCCTGCTGGGGACATTCGGAGTACCGAATGTCATATACGGGCAAGCCGTTGTCTGTCATTGTGAAAGGAAATATATGGAAAATTTACATATTATTTTTAAAATACCTATTAAAAAAATATTTTTAAATATATTTTTAATTATTTTCATTTTTGTCTTATCTTCTTTAATATATTTTTTACCACATAAAAATATTGATTTTCAATATATAGCATTATTTATTGTTTCTATTTTATTATATAGTCTTGGACTTTATGTTTTAATAAAATTTATTTCTGAAATTTTTTATTATAACATTCAAAAAAAAGGTATAATAAAAATTACTGATAATATAATGAAAATTAAATTTGTCTTTAAAAAAGATATTATTATACCATTAACAAAACTTATTGATATAAGAAGAATTAAATATAAAACTAAAAATTTTCAAGAAGATAATTTATTTATATTAGCAGATATTAATATGCCATCAAAAGAATTTGGATATCCTGAAATTAAATTTCCAACTTATATTTTAGGTAACATCTCAATTAATGATTTTGTTTTAAATGTTAAAAAGTTAATAGTTGACCAATATAAAAAGGAAGTATTAGATTCAAAAAATCAAATCAAATCAAGTCTTCAAGAATTAATAAAAAATGATACTAAAAAAATTAGTAATTATGAAAAAGGTAAATTATATAAATTTAATGATATTGTTTATGAAATTTTAGGAAATGATATTACTATATATTTTAAAGAATATGATTTAGTAAATTTTAATTTTTTGAACAAAATGTTATTTATCTCTAGATTTAATTGTTTTTATGAAATAAATAAAAATATTATAAAATATTTTAAAATAGATATTAATTCAATTATTAATTTTTATTCTGATATTGATTTTAATAATATAAAATTTCCTAAACAACTTCAAATGCAAAATAATTATTTAATAATTGATTTAGGAGGAAATGGAAATGTTATTCCATATCCATATGAATGTTCAATTTTTGTTGATTATAAAACAAAAGAAATTGAATATATTAAATTACAAAATTTATAACTTTCACAATGATAGACAATACGTCCTATATACAAGCCTTTCATGTCATTTTCAGCGATTTATTCTTTTTATTGATACTTTTATTATATTATTGTGGAGTTTGATTTATTTATAATAGATTTTATAAGATAACACCAATGTCAAAAACGACATCTACGATACCTAATGAGAAAAGTCAAGAACTTTTTAAAAAGTTATCATATTCTCTAAATGAAATAAAAATTTACTTCCCAAAAAAAGAGTTATCATGTATAATACATGTATTAAACGTCTATACGGTGTAGAGTATTACTCTTACCAAAAGTAAAAATTCAATAGATGCCCGTCAATTGTTAGTTCGAGGTTAACTTATGAAATATGCTCCAGTTCTGCGAACGACCATCCATCTATTTTCTTGGAAATATTTTTGCCAACGACCTAAATATTTATAACACCTATTGATTCTTTTATATAATTGAATATCGACAATATCATAAGAGGTAGAATACGAGAATAGGTGAGTTTTCAGAAATAGTAGGATTATCTGCTTTTACAATAAGGTACGAAAATTTGTCCAAAAAATCAATTTAAGCAAAACAAAATATATTTTTGCTATTGCAACAAAAGCGGCATTAGGCGGAAACATAATAAATCAATTTAATTTAATACTAAAGGAAAAATCAAAAAGTCTTAATGGTGGCTTTATAATCGACATGCCAAGTAATTATTTGTCTCTTGTTAATATTACACCTGAAGAAAAGCAAAAACACCTCTTTAGTGAATCCGATAAAAAATTGGAACGCATAGCAAAGATAATTAAATCTGGACAGAGTGAAGTTGAGAAATGCAGTTTGCCAGTTAAACTAATGACCAACTTGTTTTATGGTTCATGGCTTAAAGGACTACATAAGAAAGGTGGTAAGTTTTTTATAGATAGCAATTGCAATACATGTAAAATATGTGAGAAAATATGCCCCGTAAATAATATTTCTATCATAAAAGATAAACCGCAGTGGTCGGATAAGTGTGAGGAGTGTTATGCCTGTTTTAATTTTTGCCCTAAAATGGCAATTCAAGTAAATAAAAAATCAGAAACTCAAGGAAGATATCACAATCCTTATGTAACAATTAATGAAATTATAGATCAAAAGTAATATAATTTTCTTACGAGCCACAACGTACAACAGTGGATAGCCAAAATGTCCTGCAAACCTTCGGTTTGTCCAGCTCACTTCGGCTATCCGCCCTCTGTTATCGGTAATAACATTTCGCCTTTAGAATATATAAAGTCTGTGTCTTATAATATTAGTTTTCTGTCTCAAAACATAAGTTGAAATAAGTTTACATAGGATGGTTTTTAGATTAAATTATAAAAAAATATTTCAATAATATTTTTTTATAATTTAATTAAAGGAAAAATTTATGATTAATTTAGAATAAAATAAAGAAATAGCATTGGCTGTTTCTAAAGCAATTATGAATGGCGATTGGGAAAAACTTGATGATCTTTTATCTCCAGACTTTACTTATGATGGCGATGGCATGCATCTAAATAGAGATGAATATTTTGGATTCATGCAAGACCTTTATTTGGCTATGCACGATATGAATATGGAGTTTCCACAAGTAGTAGCTGAGGGAGAATTTGTATCTATTCGCTTTGTAAACCCTATGAAAAACATGGGTAGTTTCATGGGTTCTCCAGCAACCAAAAAGACTATAATTAGTGAAGGTATTTTTATACGTCAAATCCGTAACGGTAAAGTAATAAAGGAAAATCAAACTACCGATCTTATTGGAATAATGACACAAATGGGGTTTGGAGCACTTATGGGATACAGTATAGCTATCGGGCTATTAAAAATTAAGTCAAAGCCATCTGTTCGTAAAACTGTTGAAGAAATGAGAAAACTAAATTTTTCAATGAAAAAAAATGTAATTACTTTTTTTTAAATAATTTTACAACTACCAACAACAACTCATAGTCGGTTGAGGCAGAAAATGCTACATCTATCCAAATTACTGACAATTTATTAAAATTATTTGTAGATTTGTTATATTATGTTAGATTTTTGTGGTTAAGTCGGCAACTTCGGGGATATGGGTGAATGTTCTAAGAAAGCCAGCTAAAGAGTTTCATAATATGAAAGATATATATAAAATTACATATCGAAATGGCAAGATATATAGAAAGATTTGATAGACGATATAAATTATTTTGGTAGGCTAATGATAATTTAATCAAAAAAGTTTTTATAATAACAAAAGAAATCTTATAATAATCAGAAACATCATTAGATTCAGAAATAAACAAGAAGAAAATTAAGTTTATTAAATTATGAAATTATACAAGTCAAATTACCCAAAAATTGGTTACAATCAATCTCCTAAATATAAATATTATAAATAAAAATAATTTTTCAAATTACAGATATTTAATAAGGAATATATTTTAGTGATTAGTGTTTTTTTTGTGGAAGAAGACGCAAGAAAAAACACTAACCTAATTGACTACGATTAATGTATTGATTAATAATTGGATATCTTCTATAATTATATTATAGTTAATGAGATCTACTGCATTAACTCTTGGTCATTGTACGACATATTTGTGCACTTGGATTGATATGGATAACAATATAAAAAGGGGGGTGTAATGCAAAAATCTCAAATTAATATAGGATTACTTCATTCTCTCTCAGGACCAATGGCAATTTCAGGAAAAATGTTGATTTCTACAATGATGATGGCTATTGAAGAGATAAACCAAAACGGCGGCATTTTGGGTAAGATGATAAATCCAATAATTGAAGACGGAGAATCAAACCATAATGTTTTTGCTCAAAAAGCAGAAAAACTAATCACAGAAAATAATGTTGTTTCAATTTTTGGATGCTGGACTTCTTCTGCAAGAAAATCAGTAAAAAATATAGTAGAAAAGTATAATTCCCTCTTATGGTATCCGACTCAGTATGAAGGTTTTGAACAGAGCCCCAATATCATTTACACTGGAAGTTGTTTAAATCAGCAGGTTATTCCAGCAGTAAAATGGGCAATATCTGAAAATCTTTGCGATAAATGTCTGTTGGTAGGATCAGATTATGTATTTCCAAGAACAGCAAATACTTTAATTAAAACTCTTATTACCCAAAGTGGAGGGCATATTATTGCAGAAAAATATGTCTCTCTGGATTCAGTTGATTTCAAAGAAGTTATTGATATACTTACAACAGAAAAAGTAGATATAGTATTTAATACGATTAATGGTGAAAGTAATGTCGCTTTTTTTAAAAGATGTGCAGGTGCACACCTTAAACCGGAAATAACTCCAATTATGTCATTTAGTCTTTCAGAGATAGAGCTTTCTATTATAAAAAAATATGGGGCTGGTCATTATGCTTGCTGGAATTATTTTCAAGGAATTAATTCAAAAACAAATAAAGATTTTATAAATAAGTATTACAACAAGTTTGATAAAAGCACTCCTATTTCAGCTCCTGTTATTGATGCATATTCTCAATTATACTTATGGGAAAAAATAGTAAAAACTTGTCAATCATTTAATCCACAGGATGTTTTAAAAAATGCAGCAGGAACTGTTTATGAAAGCCCTGAAGGAATTATTGAAATACTTCCTAATAATCATATTCGTCATAGAGCATTCATAGGTAAAGCCGCTAAAGACGGGTTATTTCAAATTATAAAAGAAACCCCTGTAATTGATCCCGAACCGTGGCTAGGTATAGAAAATTCCAGAGAACCATATAAGGAATTGATTCTAGAAGCTTTGCGAAATTATCCCGATGTATTGCATATTAATTGTTCTCTACAAGATGAAATTGAAAAGAAAAAACATCTGGAAGCCATTCTTGAATTAAAAAACATCCATTTACTTCAGCTGACACAAGCAGTCGAACAGAGTCCGGCATCAATCGTTATAACTGATCTTGATGGAAATATTACTTATGTGAATCCGAAGTTTATATCCTTAACAGGCTATAATTTTTTAGAGCTAAAAGGGAAAAATCCACGTATATTAAAAACTGAGCATACACCAAGTAGTGTTTATAAAAACATGTGGCATATTATCAGCTCTGGCGGTATATGGACTGGAGAATTTCTTAACAAAAAGAAAAATGGAGAGCTCTATTGGGAAAGAGCTGCCATTTCTTCCATTAAAAACACCGAAGGTAAAATAATTAATTATATAGCAGTAAAAGAGGACATAACCCAGCAGAAATTAATTGAAATTGCATTACAGACAAGTAATCATAAACTTGAAGAAAATATTAAGGAAATAGAAAAATTAAAAAATCAGCTTTATGAACAGGCTATTCGTGATCCATTGACAAAATTATATAATCGAAGATATTTAGAAGAAAGGATTGATCTGGATTTTCAAACTGCAGCAAGAACAAAGATAAATCTAAGTATTGCAATGCTGGATATTGATCATTTTAAATCCATTAATGATACATTCGGTCACGATGCTGGCGATATTGTCTTAACTAATTTATCTAAATTTTTATCAAATAGTATTCGAAAAACAGATTTTATCTACCGCTATGGTGGGGAAGAATTTCTGTTAGTATTTATTGACTGTGATGTGAAATCTGCAAAGATTCTTTCTGAAAAAATAAGAATGAATTTCTCAGAATATATATCTGAAATCGATAATCATAAAATAAAAGTAACTTTATCTATAGGTATTTCGTCATACCCTCAACAAGGCAATGATTTTCATAAAATTATTTCAAATGCAGATGAAGCACTTTATATTTCAAAGAATAGTGGGCGTAATACGGTAACTATTTGGGAAGAGAAAGAGATAAAATAAATGGTAAAAGTATAATTATATTTTTAAAGCAGCTTAATTAAATAACAGACACCAATACGATCGTAAAACAGTAAATCCAAGTTCACTCAGGTACTCTCTCAGGTCTGCGTTTTTTTTGCTTTTTTGTTTGAGGAAGAAGCAACAAAAACCTTGACCACATTGCCAACTGACTGTGAAAGTATATTTGCTGGTTGATTTGGTTATATTGATTATGGAAATTAAGCTATCAATGTCATAAACTTGACAATTTAGGTGCAATTGGGTCGAAAACTTTAGTTTTCAAATGTCTCATTTTAGATAAGGACAATAAATGTTTAAAAAAATATTATCAAAAAACTTAAGAAAACCTAGTTTTCTTTTCGGCAATATAATTCAAAATGTATTTGATGCAAACATTACTGTTTATGAAGAAAGTGAAAAATATATTGATTTTAATAAGATTGAGAATGCTTTTGAAATTGGTTATGGACCAGGATATGGAATAAGAAATTACTGCTCAAAATATAAATTAAAAATTGATGGTATTGACTTTTCAAAAGCGATGTATTTTCAAGCAAAAAAGAGAAATTTATGTTTTATTAAGCAGGATAGAGTAAAGTTATTTTATGGAGACTTTGAGAATTATACACTAAATGAAAAAAAATATGATATAGTATATTTATTTAATATCATATATTTTATAAAAGATATTGATTTATTTATGACAAAAATATTAAGTATGCTAAATGAAAATGGAGTAATTTTAATATTTATGGATGGTGCTGATGTATTAGCAAAGAATAATAATATTGATAAATCAGTATTTATCATCTATGAAGTAGAAAAAATAATTTCAACATTGCAAAAAAATGGTTTTAAAAACATTAAGAAAAACGAATCTACAGTGTTCAAAGGAAGTTTTTTTTTAATAGGTATAAAATAAATAAAGTGATAAATATGACTACCCCAACAGCACCTAACAGTAAATTTGTCTGTTTTTGCGGAGTTCAGCTTACCCCCAAATTGACGGCGATTTTGAGATTTCTAAATAAATTTGTTGATTAATTGCAGAGATTATTTTAGAATATGAGTCGGTTGAGTAAAAAATCGGCAACTTCGCCAACTTTGGAACGTTAGCGGCAAGAGTTTGGCAAGTTAGTTTTAAGAAAAGAGCCCTCATCCATGCGGGCAAATAAAAGAGGTTAATTTTGAGCGATAAACATATTATCATAGGAGCAGGCTTAGGCGGTTTAACCGTTGGAATAATGCTAAAAAAAGCAAGACCAAATGATGAAGTTATTATTTATGATGCAAATAAACATGCAGGTGGATTTTGTAATGCTTTTGAAAAAGTAACAACACATAACGATGAGAAGATTAAATTTACAATAAATATTCCTTTAATATCAGGTGATTTTTCACAAGGAGCACCAATTGATTCATTTTTAGATTATATGGGTGTGAAAACACTAAATTGGAATATTGTAGATAATTTTTATAAATTCTACCCTGTAAATGGAACA
>MIAN01000213.1 GCA_001829125.1 Spirochaetes bacterium GWB1_27_13
CTTTTCTATAATCATTTTTCATACTGTCTTTGCCAGATATACAAGGACAATTGTAAGCAATAGTAACATCATAAACAGCTTCACAAGACCTAACAAGTTGAGCCATTTTATACTTGCCATCTGGCGTGTGAAGGCTTTCTACTGGATCAGGCCAACAAAAGTTATCTAGTCCAACGATTTTGTCTGGATTTGCACCCAAAATTATCGCTTGTCTAAATGCTTCGTCTATTGCATTTGCTGTCATCTGGTAAGTATCAATTGATGAATATCTTGGTACTATACCATTAGTTACAACAAGTCCCTCATTTGAATTAGGAAACATTTTTAAAACCGCACCATCGGAAGGTCCATCGTTTTCTTTACCTGTGAATGGTTTGCCAACAGTCCTTGCTCCTACTTCATGGTCATACATTCTAATCCAGAACTCTTTTGAGGCAATATTAGGACGAGCCATCAATTTATATAAAGAATCCTTGTAATTTGTGTCAATTTCGTTAATTTTCTCTTGTTTTGGAGCATTCCATTCTGCTTTTATGTTTAATTTTGGTACTCCATCGTGTAAAAAATCCATACTGATTTTTGAGATAATTTCGTCATTATATCTACATTCAAAAAAGCCATTATCAGTAAAAACGCCAATTACAGTTGACTCAACATCTCTTTTTTTAGAAAGAGCCAAAAATTCTTCTATATCTTCTTGTGGAACAGCAAGTGACATTCTTTCTTGTGCCTCAGAAACCAAAATTTCCCATGGTTTTAAGCCACTGTATTTTAATGGACATTTTTCGAGGTTGAGTAATGCACCACCAGTAAAATTAGCCATTTCACCAATAGAGCTTGAAAGTCCACCAGCCCCATTATCTGTTAAGCCAGAGTACAAGCCTTTGTCCCTTGCTTCTATTATAAAATCAAGCAATTTTTTTTGAGTTATTGGGTCTCCTATTTGTACTGCACTCGTTGGGCTTTCCTCAGATAGATGAGCAGACGAAAAAGTTGCCCCATGTATTCCATCTTTACCAATCCTACCGCCAGACATTACGATTAGGTCACCTTTTTTAACATATTTTTCGTAAGAAGGCTTATTTTTGATGTAAAGTGGCATTATTCCACCAGTGCCGCAAAAAACTAATGGTTTACCGAGGAATGTTGGGTCAAAAACAATCGCACCATTAACAGTAGGGATGCCTGACTCATTGCCACCATCTTTTACCCCTTTATGTACACCCCTAAAAATACGGCGAGGGTGTAAAAGACTCTTTGGAATGTTTTCTTCTTCTGTGAAAGGGCTACCAAAACAAAAAACATCTGTATTAAAAATAGGATAAGCACCAATGCCTGTACCAATAATATCTCTATTCACCCCAACTATTCCAGTCATCGCTCCACCATAAGGGTCTAATGCAGACGGCGAGTTGTGAGTCTCAACCTTAACACAATATGCGTAATCATCGTTAAATTTTACAATCCCAGCATTATCAACAAAAACAGAAAGTAAATCGTCCCTTTTTTGTTTAATAACCTCAGTCGATTTTTGAATATATGTTTTAAATAAAGACTTAATTTCTTTGGTCGAATCCCCATCCTTATAACTAACATTCGCAGCAAAAATTTTATGTTTGCAATGCTCACTCCAAGTCTGAGCAATAACTTCGAGTTCTGCATCAGTTGGATTTTGTGGTAGATTATCTGCTTTTCGTTCCGCAATGATTTTTGGATCATTGTAATAATCTCTAATAGCTCGCATTTCTTCAATTGTTAAAGAAAGCATACCTTTATTTGAAATTTCCATTAATTTTTCATCAGAAACATTCAAATCAACAGTATCATAGTAAGGTTTAGTTATAACTTTTTCTTGTGGTAGAATATAATTTACAACTTTACCTTGTTTAACTTCATCTTTTGTTAAAATAGAATAATCTTCGATTAAATTGTTACATAAAACCTTATTTGCAATTATATCTGCATCATTTTTAGTTAAAATACCATTAAATAGATATAAAAACGATGATCTAACCATTTTATCGTCAATTTTTCTTTTTAAGATGTGACTAATCCCAGAAGTAGAAGTTCTTCCAACATTATCAGTAACACCATTCTTATAAGAAACTTCTATTGCAAAATCATAGTCAAGTTGTGTTGCAAAATAAAAACCCTTTGCACTATCTTGATAAACTTTGTCGCAAAAAAGTTCGTCTTTCAAAATATCGATTTCATTATCATTAAAATCACCAAAAATATTGTATGCCTTAACAATAGTAACATTATCGATTTTTAGTTTTGTATCTTCTGCAATTATATGAATTAAACTAGTTGCCTTGCCGTCTACAAAATTAGATTTGTTTTTAATTTCTATTCTATGTGTCAATTTTAAGTCCTTATTATGAGATTTATATAACACGGATTTACACCGATTATAACAGATTGACACGGAGTTTAATCAGTTTAATTTTCTCTAAATCTGTGTTAATCCGTGTTATAATCTGTGCTAATCCGTGTTATATTATATGGTAAAAATTGATTTTTTGCAATAAAATTTAGGAGTTTTTATTTTGCGTAAATTTTAAGAAAAATAAAAAAGGTTTCTCACAGAGGACGCAGAGATTGGGGAGATTTATTTGTTTTTATCCCACCAGTTGAGCATTTGTTATAAACCATATTTAAGGAAAAGGTTTTATTTCGCAATGAACAGAAGTTAAATAATTTAGCCAATCATGATCTGAAAAGGATGATATTTTTTTATCAAAAGGTAACGGATATATTGCAAAATGTAAGTGGTTAAAATCTGCGCCTGCCTTTCCAATAAAACCTAATAAATTTCCTTTTCTGATAGTTTGATCCTTTAACCAAAATTGCTTTGATATTGAATTATTAGTCCATGAGGATTTATCCAGGTGCATATAGACTGCAATATAGCCCGATTTAAAATACTCATTTTCTAAATCTTTTGATACATAATCATGTAGAATCCATATAGCCCCATACTTAGTATCTATATGTAATACTTTACCATCACTTATTGCATATACTTCTTTTCCTTCATCAAAATCATCTTTACAATTTACATCCCAAGCATATCTATCATTATTTTTATGAGTGTCAACATATGGCTTGATTTCTTGATTTTTTAAGTTCCCAGTTCTTGTATAATAAAAAACACCCCAATTACAAAAATAATAAATATTTTTTTCTATATATTTACCCGTATCCATTCCATTTATCAAATCCCCAACATTTATGTTACCTTTAACAGGAGAGCAAATTTCATCTGGAATAACTCTAATTATAATATAAAATGGACAATTATTTATAATCATTCCATTAGAATCATATAAATTATAATCTTTTCTATAAAAACCTGGTTGTTTTGGTAATTTTATTTTCACAATTGCTTCAAATTCAGCCTGAGGTTCAACTGTGTGTATTTCTTCGTAATTTGAAGTAGCGATTTCATAAGGATTATTTGTATCAAACTTTAAAGGAACTATTTTTAAGCCTTCCAATTTTTGGCTTGTATTATTTTTTAGTAACCATTTTTTTTCAAGGATGAAATTATCACCTTCTTGTTTAAAATTAATTAAGTTATCTATTTCTTCTTTATCAAATTCATAACTATAATAATCTCTTTTTATACCTTTTATTGTATAAACAGAGCCATCCTTAATAGTTTTATCATTGATAAATCTAATATTATAATTAGATTTTTTATTAGTAAAACACAAATTGGAATTTGACATAATTTCTTCCTCGCTTTTTAATATCAAATTTATTTATATTTATTATAAAACTTAATTAGGTATAGAATAACTAAGCAGAAAATCTAACTAATTTGTTTTATAATTGTTCATTATACTATTTTTCTTATTCTCAATATTTTTAAACTCTTTATCAAATTCTTTCAAAACATTTATAGTTTCTTTTGAAGCCTCTTTATCCATTGTTAATTTTAAGCCACATGATGAACAAAAAATAGAGTCTCTTTTTACTAACATATCAATAGTTAGTTGAATTTTAAAACCACAAACAGGACAATCCAATCCCTTACTCATTTTTTCTCCTCAGATTTAACCTCAGTACTTTTATATACTTTACTAGTAATATTTAATAATTGATTTATACCGTCTGGCATATCAGCTTGCTCTAAAGTAATCTTTAATTTTATTTTTTTATCATCAAAAGAAGGATCCTGTTGATTATAATTAGATTTAGCTATAAAACCATAAAGTTTTGTTCTTTTTAAATTAAGATATGACTCATCATCTTTGTTATCATTTGTATCTTTTAGTTTTCCGTCAAATTTTTTTTCTTCCTTGTGAGTCATTTTAAAATTAAACTCAAGTTCAGCTGTTTTTACTTGAATTACAGGTATAGGAATCAAAGATAGCAGTGGTACTTCTACTTTAAATCTCCTACTATTGCCAAATTCATCAAACCTATCATAATAAAAAGAAACCATTCTCATAAGACCAAAAGATTCTACAATTATCTCTTTCTTGTTGTCTTTACCATTAGAATTATTAATATTTTCAATTAATGCCCATAGTCTTCTTTTCTCATAATTTGTTAAGAGCGGATTTAAATGGAAATTTTTTTCAATATCTTTCTCATCGTTATCATCTTTTAAAATGGCATTTAGAATTTTTTCGTATTTATCTTCTCTTAACTCATATTTATCGTCTTTTTTTTCAAGATAATTTGTTTTATCTTCAAGTTTAAGATTATTATATTCTTCTATAGTAAATACTTCTTTGAATTCATAAATATTTTTTTTCTTTTCAAAAAACTTTTTTTGTTCCTCTGAAAGTTTATTAATATATTTATTTTCAGAAATTTCTTTTAATTTATAACATCTTTTTAAAAAAGCAGTTGTTTGTTCTGTTTGAATTGCCTTTAAATATTTAGCAAACTCTGTTATATCAATTTTAGGTTCTAAATTCCCCCATGTAAATCCTACTCTTTCTATAAACTCGGCAGTTGCTTGAGCTGCTTGACACTCTGCCTCAATTAGTGCAGTCATAGGACCGCTAATTAGCTGATATAAATCGAGTTGTTGTATTTCTTTTTTTAAATAAACATTATCACTCATAAATCCACCTATTTTTCTTCTTGAACTATACTCATTTCATCAATATCAATTTTAAATTTTAATGTTGTTATATTTGAAGAATCCTTAACATCAAAATCAATAAACAATGTTTCTAATTTATCAAATTCATAAATATTATTAGAATAAAAACTTGTATATACTTTTTGAGCATCATTTTTTGCAGTTTTTTTTATATTTTCTAATTCAGTCCATAACAAACCTAACTTAGTAAAATTATCTTCAAAATCTTTGCCCTTATATATTGCTTTAGTAATAATTTCATTAAAAAATTGCAAATCTTTAATTTTTAAAAATTTTTTGATGTCATTTCCCTTCAATATTTCATTATTCGAAATTTCTTCTAATTTGTTAGGAATATCTGTAAAAAAAGTATTCTTTTCTTTTTTTATAGATTTTTCTATTTCAGTTTTATCTTTATTGATATTCTCATTTAAAAAAACATATATTCCTTTAATATTTTCTACTGCAATATTATTAGTATTATTTAATCTCTGAATATCTCCTAATAATTCAATAAATTTTTTATAAAAAGTAAAAATTATTTTATAAAGATATTTATCTCTAAAGGTATCTCTCAAAGATTTTATTACCTCTTGATTATTATCAGTAGTATCAATCTTGGTTACTTTAAATTTTAATTCTATCTCAATATCTCTAATATTTAGTCTCGGGACAGTAAAATATTTTAGTTTTTCATCATTTTTATAACTATCCGCAACATCTAAAGAGAATTTGTCTGCTATCATTCTGGATTTAATAATATCTCTAAATAATATATTTAATACTTCATTAAAATTAACATCTGCCATATTTTACTGTCCCTTATTTTAAGATCACTTTTTTATTGGTAATATTTTTGTCCCATAATATCTATGGTCAACAGAGCATACTGTTATTACAAGTTCATTAAGATTAGTAAGATCAATTTGATTGAAATTATTAATAGTGAATTCAATATTATTATTGGTTTTAATACCATCGATAGAATTAATTTGAGATGCTAATAATGATTCTTTTTGAAGAGATAATATAAAAGTGGTCTTTTCTGTTAAGTTCTTATCTAATGTAACCGTAATTTTCAACTCAGTTGGTTTGCTATTACTATCCATTTCTTTTATTTCATTCGGAGGATTATTATTATCAGTTACCTTTATAGTTATTCTATCTGATTGAGTTGTATTAATATTTTCAGCAAATATATTAAGAACTTTGGACATCCCTGCAGGCATATCTGATTGATTGGCTTTGCAAGTTAAGTCCATTGTGTATTCAACACTATATTTTGAGTCATTTGTTGCTTTTGAGTCTTTTTTTGAAGAATAATTTGCAGAAAAATTTACAGATGCTTTTACAGGACCTATTGCTCCTCCTATTTCTGTACCAACACCAAAGCCACCAGATTGAGATGTTGATGTTTCTGTATTTTCAGTTATTTCTGCTTTTATATTAGCCTTAAATTGATATATTAATTCTTCAATTTTAATATAAGGGATTGGTATTAACATAAGTAATGGTACACTAATCTTAAATCTATTGCCAGTTTTATCTTCATAATAAAAATGAACATTTCTAATATTATCATCTTTATCCAAACAAATTGACTTTATAAACTCTACTGTTGTTAAAGCTGATCTTGCTTGAGCATTAATTACAGCTTCAAGTGGAGCACCTATAAGATTTTGAAATGGAACACTAGCTAAATGATTGGTAACTTGTTGTAAATTATCTGCCATAAATCACTCCTATTAAAATTAGATTATATATGATATATTATATTCTTAATTGTTATAAAGTCAAATTAATAATAAAAAAATATTAATTTTTTTTATCGTTTTTATAAACTTAAATTAATTTATTTGTATAATTAACTATTAAGCATACAAATTTATATAAAAAATTTATTTTTTTGATGTTTTAATTCTAAATTTAATAATTTAATATCATAGAAATTCAAAATTTTAGTTCCATATAATTGGGGCGATAAAACGCAAGCAAGTGCTGATTTGTTTATCAAATTATTAGAACTTATTCTATATGAACTAATTACAAAAATTTAATCAGTCCCAATCTGTGTTGTGTTTCATTATTAAAATGAATATCCAAATGTTAGTAATATTCTACCAAAATAAACGTACCAGTTGTCATATTTTCTTTTCATATAGCTAAGGTTGCCAATGCTATCATCTGTATATGTAATATCATTTAAGAAGTTAAAGCCAATAAAAGCATAAAAGTTATTTGGAAGTGTTAGGTATATAGTTGGACCAAACCTTAATGATACAAAATCACTTCCCCATCCTCGATCTTTTATCATTGAGTCAGAAAAATGAGTTATGTGTAGTCCGTAAATTTGGAGTAACATAAACATATAGATAGAAAAATCATTGTGTCTTACATAACCAAGAAAAGTTTTATTTTCAGCATCTTGTTTTCGCCTGTCTTCTATTACTGGGATTTGATACCCAACCAAAAAATCACTATAGAGATACCAACCATTCATTCTTTTACCACCATCATTTTCCCACTCATAAGGTTGAGTAGAATCAACATTGGTTAGTTCAAGCCGTTCAAATTTTGAAATAGCCAATAAAATTATATGAGTCCATCTTTTGTAATTTATAGGCATAACAGCAGCAAGATCAAATTGTAGTCTAAGAATAAACCAATTTTTTATAACCACTCCATAAAAATTTTCAGCTAAAACTTTTTGAGGTTTATCTTTTATCCTGCCATCAGTATTGTTTCTACCAAGACCATTAAACCCAATATTCCACCCAGAGCCAAGCATCACCCCTGCGTAAAACTGAAAAAATGCCACAGGAGTAAGAACAAACTCTAAGCCTGCACTTAAAGAAACTGGGCTTAGTTCAAATTTAAATTTAAAGTTTATTTTATTATCAGATATTAAAAAATTGTCACCTCTAAAAAAAGGAGCGATGCAAGAATAATCAACATAAAGTTTGCCTTCCAAACCACCCCAACCGCCAACCATTCTACCAGGATCGTTTTTGTAATGATGAGTAAAGTTAGTATCGTTTTCGTTAGTATAATTTAATTTAGAATAGTTTATATTATTAAAATAATTAGTTTTGATTCCATCTAGTACAGGAAAGTAATAACAACCAGAAAACCAAATATCTCCCCTAAATTTCATAAAATATTTTTTTTTTTAATATTATCAGTAGTTTGGTCAGAATATATATTTAATAAATTAAAAAATAGAAAAATAAATATAAAAATTCTCATAATAAAGCCTTTACATCTTACTAATTAATCAAAAGTTAATGGCGTTAATTAGCCTGTATTCATTTTCACTGATGAAACAATTCAGTTATTATTATATAAGAGGAAAAGAATAAAGTCAAATGGTTTAATAATATAAAAAAAACTCCCATAATTCTTTCTTAAAAAGAGAGTAGGGGAGTTAAATAAATGTGAGTTAAACTATAGTTTTTCAAATTGTAAGTTTTTTAATAGATTATCAAAAAAATAATCAAAATTATAAAACATTACAAATACTTCTTCTGTTTCTTCAAGGTCTCTTTCTATTGTTTTTGACTCCAAAAGTGGTTTTAAATTTACCGGGTAATCAGTATTTTTATCGAGTAGATATTTTTTTAGCATTGTATCAAATGACTCACTATAAGTTGTTTTAAGCCAAAAACTGCCAAAATATTCTGGAAGTTTCAATTTTTCTTTTTGAGATTTAATAAATTTTACTATTTCAGTGATTCTATCTATTTTATCTTTTGTTTTTGTGAAACCTTTCTCAAATCTATAATAATCATCAAAA
>MIAN01000214.1 GCA_001829125.1 Spirochaetes bacterium GWB1_27_13
TCTTCTCTAACAATTGCTTGTTTTAAAGCTAAATTTATTGTCTTTACCCTAAAATCTTCTAATAGCACCTCTTTTACTAAGTCTATGTTACTTAGGCTTTCAGATATAACAATTATTGTTTTAACTCTGTTGTTTTTAAGCGTTTTTAAGTTTCCAGCGTCAAAATCTTCTAGGTTTGCACATATTACATTATTAAATCCAGTACCGAGTAATTTAAAGCATAGAGCAAAGTTATCGGTGAAAATAAGTTCATCGTACATCTTAGAGACTTTTAGGTTAAATAATGTTTTCGTATTACCAATTGTTTTAATACAGCCAGTTGTATCAAGTCCAATAATTCCTGTTACAATGTCGTTTTCGTCGATTATTGGTATTGTGAGGCTATTTAGCAATACTTCAATATAGTTTTCATCTAAAAGACTAATCTTTTTTAGCTCTTCCTTTTGTTTTTGGCTTACCGAGTCTAATAGACTACCATTAGCTGTCCCTAATTTAAACAGTCTCCAGAAAGTGTTGTCTAGGTTAAAACTTTTTAGCAAATCGATAACGCTTTGGGTTTCCTCTCCTAATCTGTGCCCATCTGTCTCATCTGTGTAAATCTGTGTTATGAGTTTTTTGTGGTAAAATTCTACTACTTCAGATAGATTTATTGGTTTTTCTTCAACTTCTTTTACATCTTCTTTAGTTATTTTAAAGTTATTCTCTAATCTGTGACCATCTGTCTCATCTGTGCTAATCTGTGTTATGTCTTTCGTGATTTTATTTAAATCTTCGCTTCTTCCGTTGAGTTTCTTAATTGCTTCATTAGTTGTTATGTTTTCTGACTTACTAACAGCTTCAATTATCTCTTGTTCTTTACTGATCTTATCAATTATGTCCCCTCCTTCAAAATACTTTAAGTCTAATATTTTTTTAGCCATATTAAACCCCTTGTATTTTTGCCAATATCTCTTTCCCAAGTTCTCGATATTGTTCTGCTCCTCTGTCATCTGGAGCGTAACTTAATATCGATTGTTTTTTAACCTGTGCTTCTTCAATTTTAATATTAATCCCTATCATAGTTTTAAATAAATCGTTTGGGAAAGCTTCCTTAACCTGTTCTACAACCTCATTTGCTAAGACATTCCTCTTGTCGTGTTGCACAAAACCAATGCCTAATAGTTTTAAGTCTGGGTTTAATCTATCAGTGACTTTTTTAAATGATTCGATTGTTTGGGATAACCCTTGTAGTGATAAGTATTTACTGGATAGAGGAATGAACATATACCTACTGGCACATAAAGCGTTTATCACAAGTATATTTAGCGATGGACTTGTATCAATTAGCACAAAGTCAAAATCGTTATCTTTAACTAACTTTTCTTTTAGTATTAGATGTCCTCCGACTTCTCCATCAAGATATTTAACCACACCCGATAAATTACTACTTGCAGGCAAGATATATACATTTTGCCAATCAGTTTGTACAACCACATCTTTTAGGGTAAGGTCTTTTAAAAGTAGGTCTTCAATTGTTTTTGTGGACTCTACTAAACTTGAAACACTTCGGGTTGTGTTTTGTTGGTCGTCTAAATCTACTATTAATACTCGGTAATTCATTTCTGCTAAAACAGATGCGAGGTTTAAGGTTGTGGTGGTTTTGCCAACACCGCCTTTTCTTTGGGTGATTGTTAGGATTGTTGGGGGCTTCATTGGTTGCCTCCTAATTTAGAGGCTTTGAGTTTCATTTTGGCATCTCTTTTAGCAATAGTTACTAAATTAATTACTCTGTTGTAGTTTCTTCTAAACTCAAATAGGTTTACGCTAACATTCCCTTGAAAGTATTGATTTTGTAAGACTGGAAGATTTTCATCTACCAAAGTGATTTTACAGATTTCTCTTTTTACTTCTTGTACTACTTCTAAACTGTTAATTGTTGCTCCATTCAAAAAATAGTAAGTTGCTTCGTAGATGTCCGATGTGATTACTTTTGTTTCCATAATATAGAAACTCCTCAAAAATATATTTTTTTGAGGAAAACCATTCTTTGACTTTTTCCAAAAATTTTGGTATTATTCAATTATATAAGAGGTTTTCCTCTTGGTATAGCCTTGCTTTCAACAGTTTCTCAGGCGGTAGAAAGCAGGGCTTTTTTGTCTCTTAACAAGAGTTGTTTAATAAAAAATATTGATATACTATGCAATCAATATTGATATATTATGAAATAATAGTATATCCTTCTTTCATTGTCAAGTAAATATTATTGAATATTTAAATTTTCTCTGATATAATATAAAACAAAGGGAAAATTATGACATTTGCACAGAAAATAAAGGAACTTAGAACAGAAAAAAACTGGAAACAAGAAACTCTTGCTAAAGAAATTGGCACGGATGTTCGTCAGGTTAGTCTTTATGAAAATGACAAAACATCTCCTTCTATCGAAACAGTTGTAAAGATAGCACAAACTTTTAATGTTAGTATTGATTATTTACTAATTGAAGATTATCCTCGAAGACCTTTAATTTTAAACGATAATTCAGTTATTGATAAAATACAAAACATAGAATTACTTACACAAGAAGAAAAAGACGCTATTTATAGAATAATAGATGGATTAGCATATAAAAATAAACTTAAATCCGTTATTTCAGAAGTTCAATAAATTATTTGATTTTTTATGAAATTATTGTATACTTTAATTATATAGAGGTGATTTTTTATGACAGCACAAGTTTTAGACAAAGTTGTTAATAGACTAAAAAACTTTCCAGATGATAAAGTCAATTCTTTACTCGATTATGCAGACTTTTTAGAAAAAAAAACACGAAGGATTAGAAAACATATCCCAAACAAAACTACATTACAAACTTTAGAGGATACTCAAAATAGAAAAAATATTATTGAATGCGATAATATTGAAGATATGTTTAATAAATTGGGGATTTAATGCTAAAACCATACTATACACGACAATTTAATAAAGATTTAGATAAAATAAAGAAATCTGGACAAAAAGATATTGAAAAACTTAAATTTATTCTTACAAAACTTGTAAACCAAGAACATTTAGACCATAAATACAAAGACCACAAATTAATTGGGAATTATAAAGGATGTCGAGAATGTCATATCGAACCTGATTGGCTTCTGATTTATACAATTGAAAATGATACAATATTCTTTGAAAGAACTGGAAGCCATTCCGAACTCTTTGAATAAACTCCCCCTAATTAACCTTTAGAAAATCAATTACCTATTGAAGTCTTCGGAGTTCTCCCACCCTCTGCATTTTCTTAGCTATAAACTTTTTGGTATTAAATTTATCTTTGGTATTAAGTCTGGAGTACAGTCGCAACATCCTTGTTGCTCCTTCGACATAATGTCGGTTATCGTTACTTACGACCTCCTGTCTAGTCCCGATAACCGACATTATGCCGACTCCAGACAACCTCTAACTACCAACCTACCCACGACTTAGGCATTACAATTATGGGGAAGAAGTGAGGATAAAGCAAGGTTTAGCTTGACTGATTCTAATAATTTTCGTACTTTTCTTAAAGCCAATAAAATACTAAAAATATAATAATATAGGAAATAATTTTATGAATGATGAAAATGATGAAATTAAATATTCTCCTCTATCCAGAAAAATAAAAAAAGAGGGAAAAACCGTTGAAATCCAAATATATTACTCTGATGAAGACGAATCTAAAAAAGGCGGCTGGATTCTTGAAATAGTGGATCAGTACTGGAATTCAACTGTTTACAGCGATCTTTTTGATACTGACCAAAAAGCCTTTGAGCAAGCTTTGAATGATATTGAAAAAGAGGGAATTGACGCTTTTATAGGAGAAAAAAACAGTTTGTTTCTCAGATAGTTTTACTACTTGCAAATTATTCCTGCTACCCAATACATCGCGTAATAATAACATTGACAGGAATAATTTGTAAGTCCCCTTTTTAAATATGGTGCGTAACTCTCACATTAACCAGTAATTATACTACCAACCAACTAATATATAAAACCAACCAGCCAAACCGCAAATGTCGGTCGATTTTTTGCCCTCCTTGGCAAAATCGACACTTCTCACATCGTGTGAGTCGTCTACCAACTCTTATCTGAAGTTGTCACGGACGACAATTTTAGATAAGAGGGCGGTAGACGAAGTTCGTAGCTACGATGGCGGAGAACGGCGTTTGCGGTTTGGGAATAGTTGCCAACTCCAATTAAGGCACACTTTTACCCAAGTTTATCGTGCGAGGGGCTGGGCTTACCTAACCTTGTCCATTCTTCAAAAGCTTCAAGTACATCTAATATTTAAATACTTTAAAAAAATCTATAATTTCTTCATCTGTCAATAAAATCTTTTCCAATTCTTTAATATCATCTATAAATTCATAAGAGGAGTCATAAGATTCAGATTTAAATATATCTCCTGTTATTTGAAATATATCTTCAAAACCAATAAAAATCAGATTATTTAAATCAATATCTTTATAATCTAACTCTGTCATTGTTTTTTTAAAGTTAAAATCATTTGCAATAATAACAGCTTCATCATAAACTTCTGATTTATTTTTTACATGAATCAAAGAATTGAAAGATATAGATAATTTTTCTTTTTTAGAAAACTCATAATAATAGATTGGAGTAATAACATACCAATCAAATTCATTATTTTGACTTAAATATGATAATTCATTTGGTAATTTCATTAATTTTTTACATTCTTTTAAAGAAAATCCCCAATTTGGATATCTTCCAAGCATTGGAAAAGAATCTAATTTACCATATACAACAAATAAATCACTTATTCCAACTAATTCAGCGTTATGATAATTTTTTCTTTCATTAATATGTTTATAAAAATCCTCTATTTTAGTAATCCCTGTTACAAAAGTATGTTCTTCAACTTTTATTTTCTTATTAATATTTTTCATATATATTATTGAAATTCCTAATTTTAAATCAAACATAGTTTATACCCTTTAGTAATATTTATTTTCTCTTACTCTTAAACTTTTGTCTACTTTTATCATTCTGAGGATTTCTGCTTGAATGACTTTTAGTATGTTTGTCTTTATTTTTCTTTCCATTTTTCATATTATCATGTGGTTTTGAATTATTTTCTACCTCATTTTTGTTACCATTCCCATTCTTCATCATAAATAAAGCATGAGCTATCATGCCACCGCCAACAACCTTTGCGGTTGTACTTCCTGATACGGTGATAGGTACTAAAACTAAAGTTCCTCCGCCAGTTGGTATTGAAAGTGGAATTTCTAGGATAGTTCCCAAATCAAATGTAAACCCTATTATTTCTACCCCGACTCCACCTGCAAATTCTAATACCCACTGTTTATTATCCCAAAGCCATCTACCAAAACCTTTAAAGTGGTCTAATGTAGATTGGAATTTATAGCCACTACCACCACCACTATCATGTGTAGACTCTTCACCATGCTTACCGCCTCCACCATCAGGAGAAACGCTTCCTCCTACATTTTTTGGATTTGAAGGTTTTGGATTCTTACCTGTTTCATTTGCAGTATTTCCTTTTTGTTTCTCCTTATTTGCCTTACCAGATGGATCAGTTGGTACATTACCCGGGGTACTAGTCTCATTAGAATAAACTGTTATTGATACTGGATTTCCTTTTTTATCTTTATTTATTTGTATTCTGTTATTTTCACTCCACATTTCTTCATTAGCTTTAGTATAATCCACAGTTGTATATACTTTATTAGTTCCATCATTTTCATGCTTTCCATGGCTATTTGGTTCATAAGTTCCATTTATCCTTGCAGCTGTATCTGCATCGCTATCATTCCCATGGTCTCCCCATAACCCCAATGGGTCTATCCTATTTACAGGATTCCCCCCACAATACCCATACCAGTTAATCCCATCTCTTGCCCCATCTTCTTGGGTGAAGCTACCTGTCTCACTGTCAAGCCATCTTTGTTGGGCATAAATTAAGTTTGTTTCTCTGTCATACTCATGTAAAGCAAAGCTTCCTACCTCAATAATTTATTTAAATGTGCCAAATTAACAGTCTTTCTCCCTAAATTTAATAATACCAAATTCTTTCAAAGAACATAATTTCTTTTACATTTTATCATTATCTTTTTTACTTTTCAATTATTTTCTTTTACTTTTCTGTATTTTTTGTTAATTTCTTTTCTCCTAAATATTTCTTCTTTTAATCTCTCTAACTTCTCTAAATACTCCTCTGTCACCTCTTCATAGTATTTGTTCTCTCTTGGATGGACGCTTTTGTATTCTCTTTTTAAATGTTCCATCATTACATGAGTATATCTTACAGTAGTTTCTATGTCTTCATGACCTAATAATTCTTGGACATATCTAACATCTGCCCCACCTTCTAATAGATGGGTTGCTGCTGTATGTCTTAGAGAATGAACCGTAATATCTTTCCTATCTATGTTGCATTCCTTTAATATCTTGATAAAGATTATTCTTATTCCACTCTTCTTTAACCTTCTCCTCTGTCCAATAAATAACGCTTTCTCATCTATTAATTTCTTTTCACTTCTACAATTCTCTACATATAATCTTAAAAAACTTTCGGAAACTTTAGAAAATGGAACATATCTATCTTTACCACCTTTTCCTTCTCGTACTATTAATATTCTTTCTTTTAAGTCTACATCTTCCAAATCTAAGTTTATCACTTCACTTATTCTTAGCCCACTTGAATACATTAACTCAAATAATGCTCTGTTTCGTTTACCATAGTCACTTTCCACCTCTATACTATCCAAAAATCTACTTATCTCTTCTTTTGTTAATATTCCTCGTGTTCTCTCTATATATCTCAAGTTTAATGACAAATCCTCAAATGGATTTGTTAATATCAATTCGTTTCTATATAGATATACAAAAAAATGTTTTAGACAAGAAACCATTCTATTTATCGTTTGAGGTGAATAGTCTTTTTTCTGGGCTGATTTTATCTTTGTCATCTTTAATACAAATCTTTTAATATCACCTTCTTTTACATCTTTTAAATCTTTTATCCAACAAAGACGAATAAACATTTTTATCGAATATACATTAAAACTTATTGTTCTTTCCTTGTAATTTATTCCTCCTAAATACTTTTCATAGTCCAAAATAAGATAATCTTTATTCCTCATTTCTACCTCTAAATACTCTTGGATGAAACTTATCTATCACATTTCTTAGGTCTTCTTTTTCTACTTTTGTATATATTTGTGTTGATGATAGTTTTTTATGCCCTAGTATTGCTTGTATGTATCTTATGTCACATCCTCCTCTTAGCATATGATACCCCACAGCATGTCTAAAGTTATGTGAATTAAATCTTCCATACCCTAATTTATTGCTCTCCTCCATCAATACTTTATTTAGCCACATCTTTAAATTCCTGCTAGAACCAAATAATAACTTTAAATCTCCTCCATTCTTCCCAAATATTATCAATTCTCTCATATCTATGAATAATTTTAACACTTTTTGGCTATATTCATTTAATATTCCCTCCCGTATAGTCTTTGTCTTACTATCGCATAACCTCAAAACCCCTCTTTCAAAATTAATGTCCTCTACTCTTAATTTCATTACCTCATTTATCCTTGCACCTGTCGAATACATAAGTTCACTTATCACATGACATTTATATAATTTCCTCCTTTCATTGAGATTCTTACCTTTCCAAAACTCTTTTAAATGATTTAAAAAAATATTCATCTTTTCCTCATTTAAAATATTCTTTGGTAAACTCTTTCCATATTTTACCAGTTTAATAAAGTTAAATGGATTAGAATATATAAGTTTCTTTCTTTTTAGGAATAAATAGAAACTTTTAATAAAACTAACAATTCCAGATACCGTATGTTTACCGTATTTTATCTCTCCCTTATCATTTCTTAACGTAACTAAATATGTTTGAAAGTTTTGGGCTTCTCTTACCTTTAAACTTTGATAATCTATGTTTTCTTTATCTAAATACTCAAAAAATATTGAAATCATATAATTTACATTCTGAATACTCTTACCCGTTAGTTTTAATTCTTCTTTAAACTCATCTATTAATTTTAATTGGTCTTCATTCATTGTTACCCGCCATCCTCACTTCTTCTAACCATTTAGCTAAAGTTAGTAATATCTCCTTCTTTGTGTCTTTTTGTACTTGTATAAAACTTAGATAAAAATATATTGAGTCTTCTTTGTTAGATAAATCTATAAAAGTTAATATTGATAATTTTGATTCGATAAACTCAAACATTATCGAAACTCTTTCAATTAGAGCGGTTATATCCTCCTCTTTTACCATAATGTCTCCTTTAACCTGCCGTTGGCTTTGACTAAGTTTACCAACGGCTTTAATTGTTAGATACATCTTACTTTAACCTAACAGGCTTTTACTCCATTGTCCCTTGAAAGTCGTTTCCGCTTAGAGTCCAATGATACAAAACATCGTTAGCGGAAACTACTTTCAAGGAAAACTTTTTTAGGGTGTACCTCTCCCTCGGAATACCCACCCCCACTTTTCCCCAGTGTACCCACTTTTTGCAATTTTTGTAGTTTTAGTTAGAAGTCTCTATTAACCTATTCATCTCTTTTGGGGTTGGTATCATTGATACATCAATTTTCTCTATCTCCTTATCCTCTCGTAGCTTGTAACTAAATCTTGTACCTCGTGTTTTACCTCCTACTATTTGGATATATTCATTTGACACTAAAACTCTTAAATGCTTCTTAATTGTATCCATATTTAACTTTGTGTACTCTCTTACTTCTTTTTGTATAAAGTTTGCATCTGTTAATTTAATGTTGTTATCAGTTGCAATTTTACTTACCATTTTTCTAATGTCTTCATATAAACTTATTGCTCCAACAGATGTATCAAGCATTGTTGCAGGTAAAA
>MIAN01000215.1 GCA_001829125.1 Spirochaetes bacterium GWB1_27_13
AACACTTGGTAAAGATGGTCTTTTGGTTTCTAACAAGTTATCTATTTTTTCCATATTATTAAGGTTACTTAGAGTAATCCCTAACGATATTGCAATTATCAAAGTTATACTTAATAAAATTATTCCTTTTAAGAGGGTTTTTTTGATTAAAGGATTTTTTGAATTTATCAAGCGTTTTCTCCTAAAGTATAGCAAAAATATAACACAAATTCTCACTGATTACACTGATTAAATTTTTCTAACAAATTAGCATAATCAAAGATTACGCCATATTAATTGTGCTAATCTGTGTAATAGAATATATTTTTATTTTTAATATGTCAAGCAGAATGTCGATTAACCAATATGGAACTAATCTGTTTTTTTAGAAAAAAAGTTGACTTTTTTGGGGGTGTGAAGTATAATTTTTACCATCATTAAAATCAAAACATTTCTAAATAAAAAGGTTAATAATGTTATATGCTGTCTTACCATTTTTAATTACTGTCTTTATGATTTTTTTAGGAACCTATGCTTATTCCAAAAACAAACATGGTAAAATAAATATTATCTCGTCAATTTTATCTTATACTATTGCAGCCAGAGAATTTTGTGATTTTATGTTACAACAATCTGGAAGTTTACCTTCTGCTATTTTCTGGGCAAAAGCAGATTTTTTCTGGCCTTTTATAGCACCTATTTTTTTCCATTTGTTAATTGTTATTATAAAAAAAGACAATATCTTACATCGTTACCCTATCTATTATTTCTTACTTTATTTTCCTGCATCAATATTTTCTGTTATGTATATTTTCTCAGATATAAAAGTATCAATGAAATATTGGGGTTATGATAAGAATTATAATCCTCTTCCAATATGGCTATGGATAGCAGTAATATGGTTTTTCACGCTTTATATTTTGGGATTAATATTATGTTTTATACACTATTTAAAATCACCTCATGGAAATGAAAAAAAGGAATCAAAATTTTTTTTAATTGCATTTATAATTCCATTTTTTGCTAGTTTAATCACAGAGATAATTTTGCCTGCAACAAATATAATTTTTTTTCCTATTAGACCTATTTTACTACTCTGGGCTGGAACAATTATTACTTATGCTATATTGCGGTATAGTTTTTTTGTAGTGGACCCAATTTCATATTCAAAAGAAATTACAAATAATATTTCTGAAGCCTTAATCTTGTGTGATTTAAATTTCATCATAAAATTCCTTAATCCTGCTGCAGAAAACCTTTTTAAATACACAAAAAATGAATTACTTAATAAGCATATAAATATTTTATTTCAAAAACAAAAAGATTCGTTGCCTTTTTTTGACAAAAAACAATTAAATAATTTTCCAACTGGTGAAATTAAAATTGAAACAAAAGAACATAAAACAATTTATGTTTTGGTATCTTTGTCAGAAATATATGAGAAAAAAAATACTACCTTTGGCTATCTGGTTTTTATAAAAGATATTACAGAATTAAAAAATATAGAAGAAAATTTGAAAAAGACCTTATTAGAAAAAGATTTACTAATAAAAGAAGTTCATCATAGAGTTAAAAACAACTTCCAATTAGTAAAAAATCTTTTATCCTTAAAAAAAATAGAAATCAATGAAACTCGTTTGAATACGATAATAACAGACCTTGAAAATAAAATAAATTCCATGGCCTTGCTACATGAAGAATTGTACAAAAATGATGGTATAACAGCAATCGATTTAACAACCTATTTAAAAAAGATATCTAGCGATATATTAATAAATTATTCAGGCAATTCTAAAAGTATGAATATTATTTACGATATGGAATCTGTATTTGTTTCAGTTGATGACGCTATTGCCTGTGGCTTAATATTAAACGAGATAATAACCAACTCTTTTAAATATGCTTTCCCTCCATCGCATTCAGAAAAATGTGAAATATATTTGAATCTCTATAAAAAAAGTAATACTGAAAGAGAAGTAATTATAAGAGATACAGGAGTCGGATTCCCTAAGAATTTTCAACCTGAAAAATTAAATTCTCTCGGAATTAAACTAATATTTATGCTTGTTGAACAAATGAACGGTAAGATAGAAATAAATGGAAATAATGGTGTAACATATAAAATAACATTTTAATCTTGATAAATACTTAAAAAAATCCATTTTATTGCTAATTGCAAGATATATTTTCTCAATTGAAATTACAATTCTATTCACAAATGAAACAAATGGGTATCCTTTAAATTTAATGAAACCGGAGAATAGATAAGAATATACTATATTTAAAAGTTATATGACTGATTTAATAGTTTATATTCCGCCATAGGACAAATGCATCAAAATTATTTTTATTATAAAAAATTAAATTTTATATTAAAATTTATCGTTTTGATAATAACCATAGTTCTAAATACAAACGATTTTTTCTTTAATTGATATTTTATTTGCATAAACTATGATGCGTTTACCCTAAGTAATAGGAATAGCCAAAGATTAAAATTAAGTTGAATTTAGCAAGAACCCAAACTAGCATAATCTTTGGTTTGTGCTCGCTTGATGGTAAATTTGAGTTATATATTATAAAAAATAAAAGAAATTAAGAACTATTATTTTTTTTAAATTATTAAAAATAAGAATTGCATTTTTTATTTTTTAAATTTATAATATAGCAAGAATGTTTTAAAAAATCATTTTTTTTAAACAAATAGTTTTAATTCTCTACGAATAAATAAGTTAATCATTCTTACTAAGGAGTCTAGTTTGGATAAGGATAATAAAGAAATACACTTCATTACAAATGTAATTGTTTTAAATGTTTTAGTTCCATTTTTTGTATTTATATATACTCAAACTTTTTTTAATATCTACAATCCTTATATGGATTTTCCACTATCTGAAAGAATTGCACTCGCTTTATATAAAAATTTCTTCTTATTTGTTTTTATTGGAATTTGTATTCCTTTTGCATTAGTTACTGGTTATTTTTTGCAACCAGTAAAAAAAGCCATAAATGATAGCAACTTAATAGAAAAAGCAAAAAGTAGAATTTTTTGGTTACCAATTTTACAATTTTCTATTTATATGAGTGGTTTTTTATCTGGGTTTATTATTGCCTATTCTATGCCTGGTGTAGTACCATTAAATGATTGGGTTTATGTATTTTCAGTGACTATATTTAGCGGATTATTTGGAGTTCTTTTTTCACTTATACTTACTGATTATATAATGTTTGATGTCAAAAAAGTGTACAATATGCAAATTATTCCAGATAAACAAAATAAAATTCCTTTAACTGCTAAATTTGTAATAACAGTCCTTACTTCTGGGCTTTTTATTTGGAGTATAACTGCTTATATAGGATATTTTTATTTTAAAAAAGGAAATAACATTGATACTGGCGACTATTTTTTTAATGTACTTATAAATGTTTTAATAATTATCGCTGGTAGTTTTGTAATTGCTTTTCTCATTGGTACAGACTTATCTAAAATGGTAAAATACATGAGAAATTCGATAGAAGAAATCATAAAAGGAAAAGGCGATTTAACAAAAAGAATAAATATAATAAGTTTTGACGAAATAGGGCTTTTAACCTCTGATTTTAACAGATTGTTAGAATATCTTAATAATATGGTTGACAATATTTATAGTATAGCAAAAAAAGTTGATAATTCAAAAGCTATTCTATCTCAATCAATAGAAGGCAATAAGGTAATTTTTGAGGCATTTTTAACATCAATTGATAAAATATTACATGGTATTACATCAAGTTTTGACGAAACTACAAAATTACAAGATATATCTGATAAAATATATCAAAGTTCTATCCAAATAAACCAATCAGTAGAAAAACAACAACAAGCGGCTCAATATTCTTCTGCATCAACAGAGGAAATGTCTGGCAATATTAAAAGTGTTTCTGACATAGCAAAACAAGCAAATAATTATATAATAAATTTGCTTACTGATATAGGAGGAACTAAAAAAAACCTAAAAGAATCAATAAATGCTATAAATTTAATAAATCAATCATCAAATGATTTATTACAATTTGTTAATGCTATATCAGATATATCAGAAAGAATAAAACTTCTTGCTATAAATGCCTCAATTGAAGCAGCGAGGGCTGGACGATCAGGTGAAGGTTTTGCGGTTGTAGCAATTGAAGTTAGAAAGCTTTCAGAATCAAGCTCTAATAGTGTAAGAAACATTGAATTAAAAATTAATGATATGAATGATGTAATTTCTTCTGGAACAGGATTAATTAACGATACATGGCAAACATTAGAAAAAATATTCAAAAGAATCGAAGATATGGCAAGAATTATAGAAGAAGTCGCAACTTCAATGGATGAGCAAGAAATAGGAACACAAACAATTGAAAAATCAATGATTGATGTACTTGAAAGCACACTATCCTTATTTGAGTTAGTCCAAAAAAGTAAAGAACAAAGCCATAATTTAACATCAGTCTCAAATTATTTTATACAATCTTCAAAAGAGATTTTCAGTTTGGCAGGTGATCAAAAAGAAAAAAATGAACAATTGATTGGAATAAATCATGATTTAGTTAATGCTTTTGATTCTATGAAAACAAGTTTTTCTGAATTAGAAAAGATTCTTGCAGAATTTAAAACGAATTCACATTAAAAAAACCAGTCAGGTTTTTGAAACCTGACTGGTCTCTATCCTTAAAATATCAAATCTATAATTTATATACGCATTCTACGATTTCGCTACTAAAGCTTTCTTTATAAGCGATTGCTTTGATTGTAATATTTTTTGTGTTGATTTCTTTAGATTTTAATATAATTTTATTTAAACCAACATCATAAAAATTAGTCTTGGACGGTGTTGTTCCATTAATAGTAAAAAAGATATAAGAATCTGCTGTTACTGCACTAATAGTTATATCTATGCTCGTATAATAAGTTCCTGATGGTGGATAAAATGTAGGTTTATCTACCACTTTTGGTTGTCTTTTTTCTAAATTTATAAATAAATCACAGGAAAATAACATAAAAAAAATAAAAGTTAATAAAACAACAAATTTTTTCATAATTTTATACCCAAAGAAAAATTAATATTATTATTTTGTAAACCCAAGTCAACCTTAATTGCTTTATCATTTTTTAAATAATAATTACTAAAAATAAATAAAAAAAATGAAGTTACAGACAAGGATATTCCCAAAGGTATCAGAGGAATACCAAACCCATAAAGAACATTTGATAATGTAGAATAGGATTTTAAAACATTATAATAATGCTCTATCTCGCTTGAAGTTTTTGCCTCTTGATATAAAGGATAAATTAAATTATAATGAGACTTGTAATAATCACCTAAATTAAAAAATAAAGGTGTAAGTCCAAGAAAAGTTAATCCAAGACTGCCAGTAATAGCACCAGATATTATCATTGATTTTTTGTAATTTGAGATTTTTAAGTTTAAATCAGTTTGAATATTATCTTTATTTATAATATTATTTTGAGTTGATTTTTTTTTATTAATTTTAATTTGTTTTTTTCTATTATAAGCATTAATTGCATTCTTATAAAAATATTCTACATCAGAAGAATCAAAAATTCTACCATAGATTTTTACATCAGAAATATTACCAGTAAAATAAGATTTTGGATAAGTACCAGTACCAAACATTATTTTATCAAAAGAATTTAAATAAGTTCCAGTAAATTTATTACTACCTTTCAATTTACCATTCACATATAATTTCATCCCATCACTACCCCATGTGGCAACAATATAATACCACTTGTTAAGTAAAGGAAAAAAAGATGTATTAATACCATAAGAACCACTTTGGCTATTTAAAATATATCTAAGTCCCTGATTATAATCTAAAAATAAAGCAAATCCCCAGTTAGAATTTGAACTTGGTAAACCAGTAGCAATTTCATAAAATATCTTTAATGGCTCAATATCAAAAGGATAATCACCAAATTTAACCCATAAAGAAATAGTACCTTCAGCTACACCATTCAAATTATTAGGAATACTAATATAATCATCAACACCATCAAATTTAAAAGTGGAATCAGTAAATTTATCTTTTATTAAACTAGGATTTGTTTTTAAATTTTCATTTTTTTTGTAATCAAAGTTGCCTGTTAAAAAACTTGCTATTAAATCAATGTCATAATTTTTAGTTATCAATTTGTTTTTATTATACAAAAAAGCAGTTTGTTTTTCATTTAAAGAATAATTATAAATTTGTACATCATCAATATTACCATTAAAAAAAGATTTAGGATAAGTACCAGCACCTATTAAAATCTTATCATGAAGTTCATCATAACTGCCAATGTAAGGTTTTTCTCCTATTAATTTATCATTTATGTATAATTTCATTCCACTACTACCCCATGTAGCAGTAATATTATACCATTTGTTAAGCATTGGAAAAAAACCAGTACCTAAAAAATTACTACCATCTTTTAAGTTATTTAATCCAAAAGAAACACCATTGTAGTTATCTAAATATAATGCTAAACCCCAATCATTATCTTTATTCATCATCCCAGCATCACTTGATGCAATTTCATAAAATATTTTTAACGGATCGGTTTTATTTGCTAAACTATTAAATTTCACCCATAAAGAAATAGAGCCATCTTTTATAACATCAAAATCATTTTTTAATTTAATATAATCTTTTAAACCATCAAAATAATAGGTTTGCTCTTTATTTAAAAATCTATCTTCTTGTAAAGTTAAATTAAAAGAATTATTTTTAATAAAAATCTCACTCAATTTATTTTCTAATTCAAAAGGTAAATAGTAATATGAATAAGAAACACTACTTTCGTCGACACCATTTTTTATAGCAATTGCAGTAATTGGTTTGTTCATATTCTTTATAGAAACTAAACCTACCCCTTTTCCAAAAAAATTATCTATTGAAGGAGTTGTCCCATCAATAGTATAATAAATCATAGCACCATCAGTATCTGTTTTTATAGTAATATCCTGTGTTGCATCATAAGTACCAGCAGGCGGATTAAAATAAGGAGGCAAAATAGAATTTGTCTCACAAAAAAGAGTAAAATTAAAAATTATAAAAAAGAATGTTAATATTTTTCTCAAAATCTTACCCTACCACCATGATATTTCAAATTTAAGATATTCTTGATATTTTATAAAATCACTTTCTGTTAACAAACGATCTACTACATCAGCAGAACTATCTTTTTTAAACAATATCCAGAAATCATTATAGTCATAGCCATTTGCATAACCAATTGAACGAGGTCTAACATCAAATTCTTTTAGATTATCTCCTGTTTGAATTACATTAAAAGCAGGTTTTATTTTAGTATTTAAATGATAATATATTCTAAAACTTGATATAGGACCTTCTCTATACACATTTACAATATAATTTTTACTGTAACCTTTTGCAACATTAAATATTTTAGTTGTAGCATCATATGTTACATCTATAGAACCATTTTCTTGTATAAAATAATTCGTGGCGGTAGTATAAATTTTACTTGTATCAATCATATCTTTAGGATATAAACCCTGAGGCATTATATGCTCCAATATAGAATCAGCAAGTAAATCATTACCTAATTTACTAAAATGAACATCATCAACAGAATAATTATCCCATATAGCAAAAGGAATTCCTTTAGGATCAGTAAAATTTGAAAAAAACTGAATTAAATCCATAAACATACAATTATTTTTTATAGCAATTTGTTTCATAGCAGTAACATATGTTTTTATTTTTTCTGTTGAAGTATTTGTATTTGTCCATTTTGGAGGACTCAGTAACAAAATTTTAGAATATGGTTTTAATTCTCTAATTTTGTTAATTATATTCTGAAGATTTGTTTTGTATTGGGAAACATCTACCATACCAGAAAAATTTTTTATTATAGCTTCAGATTCTGCCCCAAGACCATAAATATTACTACTATCATTTGCACCTATTATAAGGATAACAAAATCTGGTTGGTGTTTTAAAACTCTTTCGTTAAGTTCTTCATAATTATTATTTACATAAAATTTTGTAGTAGCACTACTTCTACCTGTAAGATAAACAGGTGAATATTTTGAGCCGATGCCATTAAAATAAAACCCAAGTTTAGTTCTTCCATTATCTTTATAAGTACTCGATATTGAGGTATCTTTAAAATTAGTAAGTTTTATTTCATAATTTCCTTTTTTTTTGGGTTTTGGTACAGTTAAATTAACAATTATAGGCTCATATCCACGATATGGTAATTCGACAACATCTTGAGTAACATCTTTTACAGAAGATACATCAACTGTTTTTTGAAAAACTTCATCTAAATAAACCTCAAAAGAACAACCAACATCCGATGGTGTAGCACTAAAATATAAAACAATATTATCAGTCTCTGTTGTGTAATTAAATTTTATTTTTTCATCCGATTGAGTAATCCCATCATTATTTTTATACTTATCTAACAAAACTCTAAGACTCCTATTATTAAAAGGGAAAAGATAATTGCTAACCCCATTATCTGATTTCACAAAATCAGTAAAACCATAAGAATATTTAGAACTTACAAGAACCTGATCAGCATGGATAAAATCGGGGTCATTTCTATAAATTGCATCTCTCATCATGTGAGACCAACTTAAAAGTCCTGGATATTGATTATAAGCATTATTAAATCCTTCTCCATTATTAAAACCATATCCAACAGAAAGACTATCTCCAAATATTACAGTAGTAAAACCATTTTGTTGAAATAAAGACGAAAAATCAGGACCAAAATTATAATAAATATCAGTATCATAATTTACTTTATTAATAAATATATTATAAGTAGCAGTATTCACTTTATTTTCCGATGTTACAGTTAAAGTAACTTTTGTTGTGTCAGATGAGCTATCTAAAGTTACCTCTCCAGTACCTGAAATTGTTGAGTTTGGATTTATACAGGTAGCCTCAATTGTCGCTTTAGTATTTGTATTAGCTATATCATAATTATAGGTTATTGTCTTACAATCAAAATCACTAAGTACAACTCCATCAATCTTCAAACTTTCTAAAAAAGTATTTCCTCCATCATAATAAAACACATTCAAATAATAACTTGTTACATATTTTTCGCTTTCAGAAAACACTGTGATAGTTATTTTATTACTCTCATTAAGTACCAAAGTTCTTAATCCATCTCCACTAACTGTTGATTTAGGATTTTGTTTAACTACTTCTATATTTATTTTTTGTTCTAGATTAACTTGTTGTTCTGTAATTTTGATATTATAAGTATAAATAGATGAAGAAAAGCCAGAGATTTCCACACCACCTATTTTAATGCTTTGCAATTTATCAGCGTCAGATTTTGCTTCTGGAAATATTATTTTAGGCTCAGAGCAGCCTGTAAAAAATAATAAAATACCAACTGATAAAAATAAAATTATTTTTTTGTGTAAGTTTTTCATAGATCACCTTTCAAAAAATATATTTACCAACTAATCTGTGTAATCTCTCCCACTAATCAGTACCAATCTTGTTATATCTATATATGAAAATGAAACAAATGTCAATATTATAACACAGATTAACACGGATTTTCTCAGAAGACACAGATTATTCTAGTTTTTATTTAACTTATCTTTTCTTCTATATATTTAATACAAACTAATATAATTTGTGCAAATCATAACACGGATTAACACTTATTTTCTCAGATAACACAGATTACACTCTATTTTATTCCAGCCAGTGTAATCAGTGCCAATCAGTCTTAATCTGTGCTAATCCGTGTTATAAGATAGCACAAAAAATAAATTTTTCTTATAATTGACATTAAAAATATTAAAAAGATTTTAGCTACATTCTTTTAATTTTGACAAAACAAAAACTTTTTAGTACATTACAA
>MIAN01000216.1:0-9294 GCA_001829125.1 Spirochaetes bacterium GWB1_27_13
CAAGAGGACTATTTTGATATTTTATTAAAAAAAAATTTACAATAGATTTTATAAACATAAAAAAATTATAATCTAAAATAAAAAAATGTCAATGATAAAAAAAATAAAAAAAATTAAAATTTATTTTATTAAATTATTTCTCTTTTTGTTAAGAATATTATATAAATTTCAAAAATTATTAACTCAAATATGAAAAGATAGATAGATACCCGATAAATCATTAATTAACAGATAAAATTTAACCACTGAGAAGCACAGAGAAAATAATTTTTTTCATTCTTAACTCTGTGTTCTCGTGGTGAATATTTTTTTTTATGAAAACTGGGGATAAGTAAGAAAGATTCCCCTGTTTAAAACAAATTATTATAAGGAAGCGTTATCGTTATAATCTTGAAATTTTCCAAATTTTTCTATTAAATGATTTGTTTTATTATGTTTCCAGTATTCTTTCCAACAAAACAAAAATCCTTCGTAAAGTTCTTCAGGAGTCATATTTTTAGGTTGAAAAACAACATTTCCAGAATTATATTTACTCCAATCCTTAGTAAGAATTCTTCCTTCTGCTTCCATTTGTTTCCACATAGGAGTACCAGGATAAGGAGTTGCAATTGTAAATTCACAAGCACCAAATTCTGATTTTATCGTGTAATTTACGATTTTTTCAAAAATTGATTTGTCATGCCAATCATATCCCATAAACATAGAGCCAAATATATTAACTCCATAATCCCTTAATCTTTTTGGTAAATCATAATCAGAAAACATTCTATTTTCTTCTTCAACTATCTTTGCAATGCTTTGTTTACCAGAAAAACAGTTAAAAATATAATAAAATTCATCACAAACAGTACTTAATAATTTTAAAGAATCTTGTCTATTTGTCAAAAATGTTGGAGTTATAGACAACATCATTTTCTTATTATAATTTTTAAATAAAGCAACAAGTTCAGTTAAATATTTATCAGTAAATTTAGACATAAGAATATTGTCATCAACTAAATAAACATAATCTTCTTTTATAGTTTGTAATTCTTTTTCTATAACAGAAATAGGTTTAACTCTTAGTCTCGTTCTTTCCATAGCAGGAACAGTACACATAGTACATCCAGCAGGACATCCTTTTGATAATTGAAGAGGAGGCATAAGCCACGAATATTTATTTTTATATTTTTGCCAAATGTCTCTTCTTGGTGGCTCAAGTTGTTCCATATCAAAGTAATAATCATTATCTTGTCTATAATATGGTTTACAATTTTTTATTCCACCTTTTCTAAAATCTTCTAAAAATTCTGCCCAAATTCCACTTTCTGCTTCGCCAACAAAAACACAATCGCAATGCTGTTTAACGTCTTCTGGTAAAATAGTTGCATGTTTACCACCAATAACTACAGGTTTGCCAATTTTTCTAAATTTATTAGCAATATCATAGCCATCAGCGGCATTTGGCGTGTACATTGTTATAGCAATCAAATCAGCATCCGTGTCGTAAGGTATTTTCTCTATTTGATGGTCTACAAATTCAAATTCTATGTCCTTTGGTGTTATAGCGAGTACAGTTGGAATACTTAGACTTTGTAATCTAAAATTTCCATTATAATATCCTGGATCATCTTCAGCCATAATATAGTTATTCTCAAGATACCCAATAATATTAGGAAAAATAAAAAGTATTTTCATTCAATCTCCATTTTGTTAAAAATTATTTAGAATTTCTATAAAAATTGATATTTCCTCATTATTTATTAATTAAATAAAATAAAATAAAAGTCAAGTTTTTTATAGTATTTTATAATCATAGTATATAAATAAATTTTAGCCTCTTTTCATTTCTCTTTCTATTTGTCTTTTAGAATCTTTATCTTTCATTGATTCTCTTTTATCATAAAGTTTTTTACCTTTACAAATAGCAATTGCAACTTTAATTAAACTGCCTTTAAAATAAATTTTTATTGGGATAATAGTAATCCCTTTCTCTTTTATAGATCTAATAAGTTTTACAATTTCCATTTTGTGTAATAGAAGTTTTCTTTTTCTAAGTGGCTCGTGATTATTGATATTACCATAATTATATTGAGATATATTAACATTTTTCATATATAATTCGCCGTTTTCTTCAACAATATAACCTTCATTTAAACTACATTTGCCTTGTCTTATAGATTTAACTTCAGTTCCACAAAGTATAATACCTGCTTCAATAGTATCAAGTATTTCATATTCAAAATTTGCTTTTTTATTAAAAGAAACGACTTTTATGCTACTCATGATTACTGCCTAACAAAACTATCTTTATTTTTAGATAACATAAGAATATTATAAAATTTTAAAAAAATCAACATTTTTCTAAATTTAAAAAATAATATTAATTAAAAATATTACTAATTAATTTAATTAATATTAAAGTTGTTAATTAATATAAGTTTTTGTTAAATTTTATCTATTTTAGATTAATAAATATGTATAGTTAAATTATAAATTTAAAAAAATATTTCAAATAATTTTTTTAAATTTTAAATATTAAAGTTTATTCTTTATATATAAATTAGATAACATAAAAAAAATAACAACAAAATAGGTCTGATAAAAGAAATAAAATTAATATTTTTTTTGTAATAAGAAAAATATATTTGATTTTAAAGAAATTTTTTGTTAGAATTGTATCAATAAATTATCTTAATTTAAAATTAAGATTTAAAATTAATATATCTCAAGGAGTCCTTATGGCAAGAAAAGCTACAAAAGCAGTTGATTTACAACAATTTCTAAGTGAAATCGAAAAAAGATCTTATGAAATTTATGTTGATAGAAAAAGTGCAAACAGACATGGAGATGAATTATCTGATTGGCTTCAAGCTGAAGAAGATGTTAAAGCAAAATATAAAATTCAATAATTGTGCTTTAACTATTTAGGGAGATAAAAATTATGGAAAGAACATTGGTTATATTAAAACCTGATTGTCTTCAAAGAGGCATTTCTGGAGAAATAATTTCAAGATTTGAAAAAAAAGGTTTAAAAATCGTTGCGATGAAATTATCTTTAATTTCTAAAGAAAAAGCTTCATACCATTACGATGAACACAAAGCTAAGCCATTTTTTGGAGAATTAGTTGGTTTTATTACTTCTTCACCAGTAATTTTAATGGTTGTAGAAGGTGATGATGCTATTAAAATGGCAAGAAAGCTATCTGGAGCTACAAAAGCAATAGATGCAGAGCCAGGAACAATAAGAGGGGATTTTGTTATGCACACTGGTCAAAATGTTGTTCATACATCTGACGGACCTGAAAGTGCAAAGAGAGAAATTGAAAATTTCTTTGCAAAAGAGGAAATAATAGAATATACAAGGAATATTGATCAATGGATTTAACATTTTTTTATTTAAAATAAAAAAAATGTTGACAAACAAATATTCTTTAATTAGTATATGGTAATATTTTTTAGCTTTATGAAGGGAGAACACCAATGGCATCTGAAATTTTTGAGAAAGTAAAAACAATAATTGCTGAGAGATTGTCAATTGACGAAAGTAAAATTGCAGAAAATTCTTCATTTATAGAAGACTTAGGAGCTGATTCGCTTGATACAGTTGAATTAATTATGCAACTTGAAGAAGCTTTTAATATTCAAATTCCTGATGAAGACGCAGAAAAAATTGCTTCTGTTGGGGATGCAGTAAAATATATTGAAGAACATACTAAAGAATAATTTCTTTATTTTAGAATCCGTTATAATGACAATCATCCAGATTGTCATTATAATATTATAAATCTGAAATATTTCAGTATATATTTAAATTTAACGGATTCTTTTTAAGTTTAATTAAAAAGTTTTATAGGATTTAAGATTAGTGTTAGACAACGAAAGAAAAAAAGCATTAAAAGAATTTATCAAAAAAAACCATATTAAATTTAGTAACCTCGATTTACTAAATCTATCTTTAACTCACAAATCTTATTCAAATGAAAATAAAATTGTAGAAAGAAATAATGAGAGACTTGAATTTCTAGGCGATTCTATTTTAGGATTAGTAATTACAGAATATTTATATCAGACATATAAAGATTACAATGAAGGCGAGCTTGCAAGGATCAAATCTTTTATTGTAAGTGAAGATGTTTTATCAAAGATAGGAAAATATATTTCTTTAAATCAATATTTATTAATTGGAAAAGGTGAAGAGATTTCTGGTGGTAGGAATAAAAAAGCAATTCTTGCAGATGCGTTTGAAGCATTTCTTGGTGCATTTTATCTTGATTCTAATATAACTAAAGTAAAATTTTTTATTTTAAATTTTTTTATTGAAGAAATAAACCTTGTTGTAATGAATAAGCATGAAAAAGATTATAAAACACTGCTTCAAGAATATGTACAAAAGAAATATAAAATATGCCCTTCATATATTTTAAAAGATGAAGTTGGACCTGAGCATGATAAAACTTTTTGTATGGAAGTTTATTTAAAAGAAAAAATAATTGGAGTTGGAGAAGGCAAATCTAAAAAAGAAGCCGAAAAAATAGCTGCCAAAAATGCCTATCAAAAAATTACTTCTAAGAATTTAAAAACTAATCTTAAAAAAGAGGATGAATAATTTTTTCTATACAATCTTTTAGTATTACTGAGGCTTGATTTATATTTTTAATAAAATCTATTTTAGAATTACAATCACCTCTATCTGTCCCTACAAGTATGGGGATCGTTGGAATATTATTAAAATTATCCATTATAAAAAATGTTTCCATATCTACTAAACTAAAACCTTGCTCTAAAATAATTTGTTTTTCTTCTAAACTACTTATAGGGTTTAAAACTGTTAGAAGTCCTTTATTATGTACTAAAATTTTATCTTCTATGTTTTTAAGTATATCTTTATTAATATAAATTTTTTTATCTTGATGAAACACAAATGATGGAATGAATGGTTTTAAAATCTCAATATTATTTAATATTCCACAAGTACCAACTTTAAAGATTATAGAATTATTTTCCAAATTTAAATTTTTAATAAAATTTAAAGTATTATTTTTACCTATCCCACTAATATAAAGTTCAATTTTTTCTTTATAAGAATAATAATTATCTTTTTTTATAAATTTAAATTTTGATTGAAATAATAATGAATTTGCCTCTTTTAATGATGAGAAAAAAATATAAATTTTATTATAAGACATTAGGAATTTAGAATTTTTTACTCTATAAATCATTTCTTCTTAGATGGCTTTAAGAAATTTTCTTGTTCTATTATAAATTTCCTTCTTTGTTCGCCAATTTTGTTTAGTAAAGAATTTAAATTCTCAATTTGATTTCTAATATCCTTAATTTTTGATCTTATATTTTTTGGTGTATTTAACCTAAGTTCTGCATCAATACTAACAAATCTTTCCTTCATAAGCATAAGATTTATATAAGTTTCCTCCAAAAAATTAAATAAGGCATCCTCTGTTCCTCTTTTAATTTTAAAATAAACAGAAGAATTTGGCTTTCCAATTTCTGCAAAAAGTAAAATTTTTTTCTTTACTAAAGTCATAAAATCATGAATATTTATAGTATCTTTTTGAATAGACTTAGTTGTTGGATTTATATATTCAATATGAAAAAAATCTTCTTGATTTTGAATATTAAATAATTTCATTAATATTTCTTGAATTTTTTCCATAAATGATTTTTCTCTACTCTGAATTAATTTTATATTATAGTCAAAATTAAAATAGATTTCTTCTATTACTGATTTAGTTCCTGCTAAAGATACAATTAATTTAAATAGTTTTTCTCTTGGAGAATTTGCTTCATTTTCAATTTTATTTTTTTCGGATTCGGAAAGAAAAGTGTTTTTAATTTTTTCTAAAGCATCAATGTCAGTAACATTAAAACATTCTTTTATAGCTTCTGGCGCCCAGTTTTTATTGTAAATAATCTCATGTGAATTTATTTTCATAAAATCTTCAAGTTTTTTCAGAAATACAGTTGGGTTATCTTGAAAATTTTGTTCTGTGAAATCAGATGGTAATTTTGGAAAAACATCAAACCTAATTAAAGATTTATAAATTTCTTTTTTATACCTTGTTATATCCTCCAAAAATAATTTTATAGAATTAAAATTATCAGAAAGCAATTTTAAATTATCCAAAACTACTTTTTTGAAAATCTCATCACTACCATTCACTATTCTATCTGTTAATTCTTTAAGAGTTCTTGTATTAATATTATTTGATGCCATATAATTATGAAATGAAAAATAATCAAGAATTTTTCTACAATTTTCTGTATATTCTTCACCAAAAAATTCCAAAGATTCTGGTAAAGAAGACGATTGAGCATCTAAAGCATTTATCATTGCCTTTAATCTGACAAATATAACAACACCTTTGTCTGCATCACTAAAATTCTTTTCTTCTGGTAAAAAAAAGCCACCTTCTGAATTTTCATCATCATATCGATAAACATCTTCTTTAATTAAAGATTTTCTCAATAAAATATCTATTAAATTACTTATATTACTTGCAGCACCCTTTAGGGTTATTTTAAATTTAGAAGAAGTCTTTGTTTGATAAAGGGAATCTATTTTTTCAAATAATTCATCAAATTGTTTTTGTATCTCGTCCATAAATATTTTTCCTTAGGAATCATTATACCATTTTTTTCGTAATTATAAAAAACAAATATTAATTTTTTTTAAAAAAAAATTAATTTTTTTTTTAATAATTTAAAAGCCGGTGAAGAGAATCGAACTCTCAACCTATTCATTACGAGTGAATTGCTCTACCATTGAGCTACACCGGCACTATGGTTAAATTTATAATATTTAACAGTAAAAATCAACCAATAATTTATTAATAATTAATAATTTATTAAAAATATATTGATTTTTTTGTAATTTTAATATAAATACTACTATTATTATATTAATAATAATGATGATTTTATAAAAATTTCTGTTTAGTATAAATAATTGAATTTTTATTTTTAGGAAAAAATTAATGCTAGTAAATAATTTAAAAATTAAGTATAAACTTATTATAGGTTTTACTATAATGATGTTTTTAATTTTAATCCTTTCTTTTACTTTTCTATATTTATTAAGTCTCCAAAAAAATATTTTTAATGAATATGCTGAAATAGAAAAGCAGATACTTTTTTTTAAAGTTAAAGAAATAGAGCATTATAAATGGGTTGGCAAACTAAAAGATATTTTACTTAAAGATACACTTTTGCCTTTTGATGGTGAGTTAAACGATAAAAATTGCAATTTGGGAAAATATATATACGGAAATGAACTAAAAAAACTATCAAATTATCAAGAATTTGTAAAAAAAATTGAAGAACTAAAAACACCACATCATTATCTTCATGAAGGAGCTAAAGAAATTAATGATATAATAAAAAGTTCAATACCTATACGACAAAAAGAAATAGAAGCAAAAAATATTTTAAAAAATAAAATTTATCCAATTCTTGAAAATAAAATCATTCCAATATTAAACGATATTTCAAATTATTTTACTAGCTATGAAAAGAAAATAATTCAAGAAAAAGATGATATAGAAAAATTAATTAATATTTATTTACTTATAGTTATTTTATTATCTCTTATTGTTAGTTTTATTATTATGATAAATATAATACTTTCTATAACAAAGCCAATTCAGAGTATTCTAAACAACATATCAACCGAAAAAATTGATTTAACTAAATATATTGAAATAAAAAATAAAGATGAAATTGGTAATTTAGCTAAACATTTTAATAAATATATTTCTACTTTAAAATCAATTGTTGATTATTTAAATACATCAATAGAGCAGACTCATAATATATCTAAAAATCTATCAGCTAACTCAGAAGAATCAAGTGCTAGTTTAGAAGAAATTAGAATAAATATAGAAAATATTAAATCTCAAATTTTTAATTTAGACAACGAAATATTAAAATCTAATAATCTAACATTATCTTTTAATGATTTTATTTCTTATCTATTAGAATTAATTCTTACACAATCCAAAGAGATAAAGGATTCATCGAAGCATATTAAAAATATGATAACTTCAATCCAAAATATCTCTAATATCTCTAATAATAAACATCAATTAGTAAAAAATTTGGAAAAATTAACAATATCTGGCGAAGAATTAATGGAACAATCTATTTCAATCATAAATAAAGTTTCAAATTCAGCTAGTGTAATTATTGATTTACTAAATGTAATTGACAATATTTCTAATCAAACTAATATTTTATCTATGAATGCAGCAATTGAAGCCTCTCATGCAGGAGAATTTGGCAAAGGTTTTTCTGTTGTAGCTGATGAAATAAGAAAACTATCAGAATCAACAGGAATTAATTCAAAACAAATTTCAATTTCTTTAAAAGAGGTAATTAAAGAAATTCTTCAATCCAAAGAAGTAATAGAAAAAACTGGTAACATATTAACAAATATGACATTAAATATTAGAGATATTTCTTTAAGTATATTAGAAATAACAGATGGTACAAAAAAATTATCAACTGATGGCGAAAAAATATTAAAATCGTTGGATACTCTGATTAATTCTACAAATAAAATAAAAAAATCGAGTGATACCACTAAAATTAAAATTAATGAAATAATCCAATCTTTTAACCAAATAACTTTTATATCAAAAGATTCTAAAAATGGTATTGAAGAAATTAATCATAGGATATTTGATATTCATAAAGCATCTGAATTAATTACCGAAATGAGTATAAAAAATATAGAAAACTCAGAAAACTTGGAATATATTGTAAAACAATTAAAAACTAAATAAAAGTTAATAAAAAAAGCGACATTTATTTAAATGCCGCTTTTATGAGCATAAAAAGAAATATTATTATTTATTTTTTGAATTTTTTATACTCAATATATAATTCAATGCCATTTCATAAGAATGAATACCAAAACCAGAAATTTGACCTATACAAACAGAAGCAGTCATTGATTTATGCCTAAATTCTTCTCTTTTATGAATATTAGAAATATGAACTTCAATAACTTTAGCGTCAACTCCACTAATAGCGTCTCTAAGTGCAATTGAAGTATGAGTATAAGCACCTGGATTAAAAATAATGTAATCTATTCCTCTATCAACTGAAAGATGTATAAAATTAATTAACTCTCCCTCAATATTTGATTGAAAAGCTATTATTTCGTTATCTTTACCAGCAATTTCTTTTAATCTATTATAAATATCATCAAGATTAAAATTTCCATAAATTCCCGGTTCTCTTTTGCCAAGTAAATTTAAATTTGGACCATTTAATAAACCTATTTTCATATATAAT
>MIAN01000216.1:9307-16663 GCA_001829125.1 Spirochaetes bacterium GWB1_27_13
TTACCACAACAATGTTTATATTTTTTACCACTTCCACAAGGGCAAGGTTCATTTCTTCCTATTTTTGTAGAATGTATCGTAGCATTCATACTTGGTGCTGGTTCATTTTCTTGACCTCCTTGTTTAGCATTGGCTTTATCACCACCACTAAAGCTTGAATAATCAGCATGTTGAGTTGAATAAGCACCATAATTTGGTTGTACAGAAACAGTTTCAATTTTAATTTTAAATATTTGATTTACAACGCTATCTCTAATTTTTTGTATAACTGTTTCAAACATTGTAGAACCTTCAATTTTATATTCTATCAAAGGATTCTTTTGAGAATAAGCCCTTAAATAAACTGCTTCTCTTAACTGTTCCATATTTTCAAGATGATCTTGCCAAGACTTATCTATTAAATATAAATATAATTCTCTTAATTTTAAATTTAAGTATTGATGACCTAAAATTTTATCTTTTTGTTCTAATTCTTCTTTAATAATTACTTCAAGTTTTGAATAAAGAGTTTTTGGATCATTTTGATTTTTTCTTATAATTTCAACTGGTTCTATAAAAAAGTTTGATTTTAATCCTTTTATTAATTCTAAATAAGCAAATTCATTTGATTTTTTCAAATTAAGAAAATAATCGTCAACTAAATCTTCAAGAATTTCTTCAGAAGTTTGTATAACTCTTTCGATTATGTTTTCATCTTCAAGCATTTCATCTCTTTTTTGATAAATATAAACTCTTTGTTTATTTAACACATCATCATATTCGAGTAAGTGCTTTCTAATTTCAAAGTTTCTTGCTTCTACTCTTTTTTGAGATTTTTCTATTGCACCAGTAATCCAAGGATGTTCTATTAATTCGCCTTCATCCATACCAAAACCCGCTAAGATTTTTTGAATTCTTTCTCCACCAAAGAGTCTCATCAAATCATCTTCCATAGAAATATAGAATCTACTTTCTCCCGGGTCTCCTTGTCTACCTGACCTACCTCTTAACTGATTGTCAATTCTTCTTGCTTCGTGTCTTTCTGTACCAAGTATAAAAAGACCGCCAACTTCTTTAACCTTTTTATTTTCTTCAATCCAATCATAAGCTGCTTGTAGAATATTTTTTGTGCCTTTTTTTGCTGTGCTTCCAAGTTTTTCCATCAAGGCTTCTGCTTCAGTAAGTTTCATTCTATCAATTAATTCTTTTACATCAAGTAGAATGTGTTTATCATTTTCGCTAATATCTTCTTCTTGTAAAATTGTTTCAAAAGCCTCATCATATTTTCTTTCACCACCGAGTTTAATATCTGTACCTCTACCTGCCATATTAGTAGCAATTGTAACAGCCCCTACTCTACCCGCTTCAGCAACAATCTCGGCTTCACGCGCGTGGTTTTTTGCATTTAAAACATTATGTCTAATATTTGCTTTTTTTAATAAGTTACTAAAAATTTCTGATCTTTCTACACTTATAGTACCAATAAGAATTGGTTGTCCTTTTTTATTTAATTCTTTAATTTCTTCAACAATTGCTTTTGCTTTATCTTTAAATGTTAAATAAACTCTATCTGAGTTATCAACTCTTGCAAGTGGTACATTTGTTGGAATAACAGTAACATCGAGATTATAAATTGTTTTAAATTCGCCTGCTTCTGTATCAGCAGTACCAGTCATACCAGCAAGTTTTTTGTACATTCTAAAGAAATTTTGAAATGTAATTGATGCGAATGTTTTTGATCTTCTTTGAACTGTAATATTTTCTTTTGCTTCAATAGCTTGATGTAAACCATCTGAATATCTTCTACCTGGTAAAACTCTACCTGTATGTTCATCTATAATTTGAACTTCATTATCTCTAATAAGGTAATCAACTTCGTTTTTGAACATATAATTTGCTCTTAAAGCTTGTGTCATATAATGAACATATTCAAAATTTTCTTGAATATATAATGAGCCTTTAATTACATTTCTTTCTTGTAAAAGTTTTTCGAGTTTGTTCATACCGTCATCTGAAAAAGTAACATTTTTTGATTTTTCATCAATTTTATAATCACCAACAGGTTTTTGTGGGTTGAATGGGTCTGCTTCATCTGGGTATCTTCCATCTGGATTTTTTTCACATTCTTTAAAGAATGTTAGGAGTTTTTTTGCATTTATAATATGCTTTGTGTCATTTTCTGCTTGACCAGATATAATAAGCGGTGTTCTTGCTTCATCGATTAAAACAGAGTCAATTTCGTCTACAATACAATAATTAAACCCTCTTTGGACTTTAAATTCTTTGTCCCAAACCATATTGTCTCTTAAATAATCAAATCCAAACTCATTGTTCGTACCATAAGTAATATCCATTGCATAATTTTCTCTTCGTTCATCATTTTCCATATTTGTTAGGATTTTACCAACTGTAAGCCCCAAAAAATGATAGATTGGAGCCATCCACTCAGAGTCTCTTTTTGCAAGATAATCGTTTACAGTAACAACATGAACTCCTTTTTCCTCCAAAGCATTTATATAAACAGCTGGAGTTGCAGAAAGTGTTTTACCTTCACCTGTTTTCATTTCGGCAATTCTACCTTTATGAAGCGTATAAGCACCTATTAACTGAACATCATAATGTCTTTGTCCAAGTGTACGCCAAGCAGCTTCTCTAACTAAAGCAAAAGCTTCTGGTAGAATATCATCAAGAGTTTCTCCATTTTTTAATCTATTTTTAAACTCAGTTGTTTTTTCTTTCATTTGTTTATCTGAAAGTTTTTTAATATCCGGTTCTAAACTATTTATTTGTTCAATAATTGGCTGTATTTTTTTTATGAATCTTTCATTTTCAGATCCAAATAATTTTGTTAAAAAAGACATAATTTCCCCTTACGATTTATCTAAGTTATTTTTTTGAATAAATTAAAATTTCAAATTTTTTAATAAAAAATCAAATAACAATATAATTAAAAAAATAAAAAATTCCAATAAATTTTAAATATTTTTACAAACGCCTATAATCTTATAGTACAACACCAATCCGTGTCCTAATCTGTGTTATATAATCTGTGCCAATCTGAGTTAATCCGTTCTAATCTGTGTTATACAATTCTTTAAGCTATAAGTCAATAAAATCAAAAAATAAACTCATAAATTTAAAAAAATGGATTGACAATTAACAAAAAAATTTTAATTATATAACACTGATAAATCAGATTGTTACAGATTAAATTGTATAATTATAGACAATAACTATATTTAATTTTTAGAATTTTTGACAAACAAAAAACTGTTGGTATATATTTTATGGATTACGAAAAAATATTTTTTTATTTACAAAATTTAAACGAAAATACTCAGTTAAAAACATTCTACGATGAAGTTGTAGGCTTTGAGAATATTTATTTTATCCCTGCAATAAGATTTGATGTAGCATTGTTTTTGAATTTAATTAGTTTTTTAAAACAACCAAAAAATGTGTTAGAAATTGGATTTGGGTCTGGAGTATCAGCACTTTTTATCCAAAAAGACTTAATCTCACAAGAAATTTTTATAACACTCGAAAGAGATAAAAAAAGATATGAAAGAGGCACGAGATTATTAAAAAAATTGGAAAATTCAACATTAAATTTACTAAATCTTGATGCTTTTGACTTTTTTAAACAAAATAATAACCAATTTGACTTAGTTTTTATCGATGCTGTAAAAAAAGACTACATTGATTATTTTAAAATTATAAAAGATAGATTAAACCCTAATGGAATAATAATTTGCGACAACATTTTCTTTAACGGAAAAATTATCGAAGAAAACCTTCCCGAAAAATACGAAAAAGGCGTTGCATTACTAAAAGAATTCAACCAAACCCTTTCAAACGACAAATCATTTTTCACCCAATTTTTACCAATTGGAGATGGAATTTCTATTTCTATTAAGAAATAATGTTAAAACTTGGTAAATTCATTAGATTTATAATCTAATAAACCGAATTTCGATTTAAAATAAATTCCTCCTTTTTCGTGGTATAATTAATATTGTAAAGAAAAAAAATATATAAAAAGGAGGAATGTCTTTGTTAAAATATAAATTATATCGCAGAATTATTTGTTTTCATTGATGATTTTTTTAAATTTTTATAAAAAACAAAAAACTACTTTAGGTCTGTCCCAGAGGGACGTACCTAAAAAATGAAAATAATAAAAAAATCATAAAATATTTATCTTTTTGATAAATAAATTAAATCTTTTGATATATCTCCATTCTTTTCTAAATAATCGAGTTGGTAATTATTAATAATTTTAAAATTATTATTTTTTAATAATAATTCTACTTTATCCTTTGGATGATAAAAAATATATATTAAATCATTTGCAGAAAAACTTGTTTTTTCAAAACGATTTTTATCTCCTTCCATAAAACTTAAATACAACAATCCATCTTTTTTTAGAATCCATTTTATTTTTGAAAGAATAATCTCAAAGTTTTCAAGTGATATATAAGGTAACCCAAAACCAAAAATTACCAAATCAAAAGTATTTTCTTGAAAAGTTATATTTCTAAAATCCTCGTTTATAAATACACCATCAGGTACATTTTGTTTTGCAATTTTTAACATTTCTATGGATAGGTCAATACCTGTAATTTTTAATTCTGGTTTATTTTTTTTTAGATATGAAGATATATTTGCAGGTCCACAAGCCAAATCAAGACAATTTGAATTATTTTGGATTAATTTTAACAAATCATCGTAAGTTTTATCATAATTAGTAAGTTTTGCTATTGTATTTGAAAAATTTAGTGCATAATTATTATAAGTTTGAATTGTAATTTTTTCTTTTTCGTCCATAATTAGCCTTTTATATTTATTTTTAAGACGAAGGACACTAGTTTTACGAAGAATTTGATAAAATTTCAATAAAATAGATAATATTTTAAATATATTGGAGTTTTTAATCATAACTATCTTTTTTATTGTATTTTCTTCGTGTTATTTGTGTCCTCCGAGAAAGACTTATTAATCCTCTTAAAATAATGAAAAATTACATCTTTAAGTTAAAATTTAGCCCAATAACTGGATTTATATCTTTATCAAGAGATATTGCTGGATCAAAAACAAGTATAATATCACTACTTTTTAAAAGAGAAAATTTTTTCTCTATTTCGTTATTATACAATTGTATTGCTTCACCTCTTTTTCTATTATATACATACGCAACTGCTACGCCAATAATAGACATTATAGTTCCACCAGTGATCATAACACTAAATCCAACTAACCCACCTATAAAAGGTGCAGAAGTAACTTTAGTATTATTTATTAAAGCTAACAATGGTAAGGGGCTTAAACAAATTACTGCTAAACCAATACCATAAAGTACCCAACCACCAGCCATAATATTCCAGTATTTTTTGTAAAGTTCCTGTGCTTCAGGCACTTCAGTCATTGCGTTTAATATCGCTTCTTTTCCAGCTAAAATAAGTCCATCTTTTTTAAACTCCCATGTAAATCCAAGCCATGGACTCCACCAGAAAACACTTTGAATTTTTAATTTTTCAAGTTCTTTTTTTCTTTTTTCTTCTTCTAACATTTTGTTAAAAACAGACTCAAGGTTAGAATCTTTTTTATCAGGTTGAACTATACCAGAAGAATCTTTAGTTTTTTGTTGATTTAAATAATTTTGATATTCTTCATCAGTTTGAAAAAATTGTTTTACTTTTTTTCTTTCTACTACAATTTCGCCGTAACTTGATAAGACTACAAAATTATCTTCATCCATTTTTACAATTTTACCTTTAATTACACTTCCATCTGTAATAAGTAAAACTTCTGAAAAAAGTTGTAATGAAAAAAGTTGAATAAAAAATAAAAGAATAAACATTTTTTTTGCCATTCTATATCTCCTCTAAAAATAGATTTATTATGGGTTTATTATAGTTTATTTCTTTTGTTTTTGCAATACTTATAAAATTTGATTTATAGGATTTTATTGACTTTTTAGCTTTTTGATATATAATTATATAAAATAGGCTATGAATTTTTATAATTTACCATATTATATATATTTATATTAAAATTAGCAATATTTGCTATTTTTTATTATAACGAATTATTTGTATAATAAAATAAAATTGTTTTAATTAAGGATTAAATTAATGAAACCAATCAATCTAAGTTTTTTTCTATTATTTTTTGTTATAAATATATATTCCACCACAGCAAAAGAACCAGACTGGATTAAAAAAATACCAGAAACTGACAAAAAAATTTATGCAGTTGGTATATATCAATATAAATTTGGCAAGGATAACGAAGGGCTTGATTTAGCAAAAAAAGATGCTCTGAAAAATATTTCTACTTTTATAATATCAGAAATAAAATCTACAATGGAACAAAGATTAATATCTGTAGAAAAAAATAACAAAAGTCAAACAGAAGAATACATAAAATCGGAGTTGCAAGTTCAAAGCCAAACAGAGATAGAAGGTGTTGTTTTTGAAGAACAATATCAGGATAAGAAAAAAAGAGTTTGGTATATACTTGCAAGTATAGACAAAGAAAAAGCGAGGGATTTAATTGAAAAAAACATTGACCCTATTGGCTTTGAGTTAAAAAAAATATTTACAGAAATTAATAATAAATTTCCCAAAATTAAAAGTTTAACAATATCTAACTTTAATTTTAAAAGTAAAAAGTATTCTGGGGAAATAAGCGGGTATTTAAGGAGTAAAATATCAAGTTGTTTTACAAATCTTGGTTTTATCTCTGAATATCAAAATCCAGAATTTAATCAATACCTTGACCAATCAGGTTTAGAAAATAGAGGTGTTACAATCGAAAAATCAGATGCTTTGGATAATCTCTATAAAGATGTGCAAGGATTTATTAGTGGTAATTATTGGGATACAAATGATAAAATAGAATTCGAACTAAAGCTTTATGACTTAAAAGAAAAAAAATATATAGTAAGTTCTATGTTTAGCGTAAAAAAATCGATTTTTAAAAATATAAAGCTAATACCAGACAATGTTGATGATTTTACAAAAAAATATGCTCAATTGTCGAATATATTTGAAAATCAGAGTTTTAACATTAAAATTTGGGCTAATAAAGGTGATTATTCCACTTATAAAGATGGAGAGTATTTAATACCTCATTTTCTCTCAAATAAAGACTGTTTTTTAAGAATTTATCTTGTTTCTGCTGATGGAAATGCAATTTTACTTTTCCCAAATTATTATGACAAAAATAATTTTATTAAGAAAAATCAGGTTTATAAAATTGGAGACCCAAATTATTCTTCTTTTAAATTAAAACTTTCTGCACCTTATGGTTCTGAAATGCTTGTTGCAATTGCAAGCACAAAAGATTTTGTCACAAATATAGAATATGAAAACC
>MIAN01000217.1 GCA_001829125.1 Spirochaetes bacterium GWB1_27_13
ATCGATATTTACCCATTCAAATTATCAACAGAAACAGAAAACAAGCCTTCATTTTTTGAGATAATATTTTTACTTAATGATAAAACTTACAGATACGGTTTTGAAATCGACAGAAAAGAAGTAAAAGCAGAATGGCTTTACCAAACAGAAACAACCAAAGAGAAATTATTATTTATTAGAAATAAAGATATAATAGAAGTTAAAAAACACTTTAAAGAAGGTAAAAATTTAGAAGAAAAAACACGAAATAATGCTTTATTTTTGTCTGTTGCCGCAAATTTTAATGGATTTATATCATTAGATATAATAAATTGGTTTACAAATTTTAAAGTTATATCTGGATTAAAAGATGATAATTATTCTATTATTACAATGGAAATGTTAGATAATGAAGATACCAAAAAAAAGATTTACGATTTTATCAAAAATGCTGATTTGGGGATCATGGATATTTCTTTATCAAAAGAAAAATTTTCAGAAAAAATATTGCCAAAAGGGATGCCAGATGATTTATTTAAATCTTTGTCAGAAAAATTTAAAGACGAAGAGTTTGTAAATATTAATACTTATCATCAAAAATTTAACGAAAAAAATGAAGTGATTGAAACTATTAGTTTTTTGTTAGATGAAGAATCATCGGGAACAAATAAATACTTTAACCTTTCTGGGCTAATCGTAAAAAGTTTATTGAAAGGTTCTATTTTGGCAATAGATGAAATTGATGCAAAACTTCATCCATTATTGACAAAAGCAATAATTGAATTATTTAACTCTTCTAAAACAAATAAAAATAACGCACAATTGATATTTGTAACACACGACACTAATTTATTAACATCTTCTTTATTAAGACGAGACCAAATATGGTTTACAGAAAAAAATAGATATGAAGCAACAGACTTGTATTCTTTAGTTGAATATAAAATCGAAGATAAAAAGGTGAGAAATGATGCCTCATATCAAAGAGACTATATAAGTGGAAAATATGGAGCAATACCGTTTATTGGTAATTTTGAGGCTATTTTTGGAGAAATAAATGGCTAAAAAAGGAAAAATTGATGATTCTTTTTTAAAAAAATATGGTAAAAACGCTAGAATAAGGAAAGAAAAAACTAGGGGTATAAGAGAATATTTTTTGATAATATGTCAAGGTGAGAAAACAGAACCAAATTATTTTGAAAAATACAAAGAAAAACTTCATAAAAACCAGATTAGTATAAAAACATTAGTTAATCCACTTAATCCAACAAAATTATTGGAGTATGCAGTTAAAATTATAAAAAAATATTCTAATTCTAATATTAATTACAACTTTTGGCTGATTTTTGATAAAGATGATTTTACTAATCAAGATTTTAATGATACAATAAAAAATGCCAAATCTCAAAATATAAAATGTGCCTATTCAAACGAATGTTTTGAATTATGGTATTTGCTTCATTTTAACTATTACGATACTTCATTATCCCGCAAACAATATGGAGAAAAACTTTCAGAACAATTAGGACTTGAATACAAAAAAGAAGATAAAACTATTTTTGATAAAATATATGAAAAGCAGCAAAATGCAATAAGAAACTCTAAAAAACTTTATAATTCTTATAATCATAATAATATAGCTTTAGAAAACCCATCTACTAATGTTTTTAACCTAATTGAACAGTTAAATAAATCTTTAACTATTAATTCCTAAAAAAATAAATTTGCTTTTTCGTAACTTTTACTATATATTTTATTTGGACTTAAATTATAAAAATACTAGCTATTAAAAAAGATTTGATGATATAATTAAGGCTTTAAGCCAATTTGAAGATGTTGAATTTTACGAAAATAAATATTTGGCAAAATTTTAAGATAATGCAGGATAAAACCATGAAACAAATTACACTTTTAGGCGAAATTTTAGTTGATTTAATTGGTGATCAAAATCTTAATTTTAGTCCAGTATCAGGTGGCTCGATTTTTAATACAGCTTCGAGTCTTGCTAAACTTGAGGCGTGTACTAGTTTTATCTCACAGATTGGAGATGATTTTTGGGGTAAGTATTTGCTTGATAATATGAGCCAGATAGGTATTGATGTAAGTTATTTATCTATAACAAAAGACTTTAAGACCCCTTTGGCTTTTGCAATAATTGATAGTAATGGTAATGCAAGTTATGATTTTTATAAATCAAAATTTAATCTCAATATAGAAAATAACAATTTTGATAATACTGGGATATTTCATTTTGGATCATTTTTTTCTATTTTGGAAGAAAATCAACAAATTATAAATAATATTTTTAATGTTTCTAAAAAAAATGACTTTTTAATAAGTTACGATCCAAATTATCGTAAAAATTTTCCACAAAGTTTAACAAAGAATCTAATCAACAACTTTAAAAATTCTTCTATTATAAAGACATCTTTTGAGGATTTAAACAATATTTTTGGTGCAAATAATATTAAAGAATGTTTCACTTTTTTAAAAGATTTTAATCCAATACTGGCAATAGTTACAGATGGTAAAAACGGTGCTTTTGCTTCTATAAATGGGAATGATTTTATAAAATCAGATTGTTTTGATGTTAAAATAGTTGATACAATAGGTGCTGGTGATAATTTTAGTAGTGGGATACTATTTTTTCTTTATAAAAATAATATTTTTACAAAAAATGACTTGAAGGATATAAATAATGACTCTTTATATAAAATGCTTTCTTTTGGTAACACAATCGCAGGAGAATGTCTTAAAATCAAAGGAGCAAGTATAGATAAGCAAAGATTGTTGGAAGTTAAAACATCTACTTTTTAGATTTACTATCTGTATAACTATTCTTATTATTAAGTGTTAAAGTTTTTAATAATAGATTATTTTTGATTTCTTCTGGAAAAATATTATTAATTAACTAACCTCCACCCCAATAATTGCTATGTCGTCTTGCATTTCGTTACTTTGTTTAAAATCTATTACATCTTGATAGATTTTTTGGATAAGTTCTTTTAAAGAGAGGTTTTTATTTTTTTGGATGGATAGAACAAGATTTTCTTCTTCGTAGAGTTGTTCGTCTTTGTTTCTTGCTTCTGTTAAGCCGTCGGTATAAAGTATTATTCTATCTCCTGATTCTAACTGAAACTCACCAGATTCATAATTTATATCTTCGAGGACACCAATAAAAGGATTATTGTTTTCAAATCTTATGATTTGATCATTTTTTCTTATTATTATAATGTCTTTGTGTCCAGCATTTGTGTAATCAAGTGTCATTTTATTGGTATTTATAGTGGCATAACAAGCCGTAAAAAAATCCCCGCTTTGTTGTAAAGCCGTACATATTTCATTATTAACATGCCCCACAACATCTTTAGTTGATGAATAATTTTTTGAGTTTACACTAAACGATACTTTTGCCATAGTAGTAATTAATGAGGCAGGTACTCCATGCCCGCAAACATCAAGTATTACAACGCCAAAATTATTTTCAGAAATTTTATAAACATCATACAAATCCCCGCCAACTTCATTCATTGGTTGATAAAGACCAAAAAATTTTATTTTATCATTATCTGGGAATTCTTCGGGGAGTAATCTTAACTGAATTCTTTGGGCAAGAAGGAATTCTTTTTTATTTTTTTCGTTTACTATTCGTAATTCGTTATTGGCAACTTCGAGTTCTTTTGTTCGTTGACTAACAAGGTTTTCGAGTTCTTCGTTGTATTGAAGAATTGTTTTTGACATAGAACCAAAAACTAACGAAAGGTCGTTTATTTCATCATGAGTTTTTATTTTTTCATAATATTTGAAATCCCCTTCTTTTATTCTATTTGCCCAAAGTGTAAGTTTTTTTATTGGTCTAATAATTGTTCTAGCAAGTAAAAATATTAAAACTATACTTATACAAACACCGATGAAAAATATAGTTATTACTGTTTTTTGAGATTCGTCCTTAATATCAAGAAGAATGCTTGTAGAAAGAACAGAGACCGTTGAACCTATTATATTATTGTTACTATCTTTAAAAGGCTTATATTGAATAGTAAGACCATGATCTTCATCATTTATTATGAAATTTTGATTTTTTAGAGTTCTTTCTATTAGATTTTTGTCTATAATATTCTTATTTATAGCAAAAAAATCTGATTTTGCGACAATTATATTGTCTCTCATAATTAATATATCTACAACCAACGCTCTTCGTACTTCCTCTGCTACTCTATCATCAAGGATTGTTTCTCCTATTAGAATGTTATTTCCGTCATTAAAAATATACGATGAAATAAGATATATTTTATTTTCTATTAAAGTAAATTCTGAAATAATTTCTTTAGACATTAATCTTCGTAAGAATCCTTCGTCAAATACTAAGTTTCTTCCTGCCTCACCAAGTAAATCTCCGTCTTTATTATAAAGCTTAACACAATCAAAATCATACTCTTTTATATGTTTTGTAAGATAAAATGGTAAGTTTAGAAACTCTTCATTTTTTATTGCTTGATTTAAATCAGATATACTTGCGAATGCTTTGATATTTTGACTTTTTATTTCTAATATTTTTTTTAAATAATTATCAATGATTGATTCTGATATTGTGATTCTATCATTTATATATTGTTTAAAATTATTTGCTATAATTCTTTCGATCCGATTATAGACAACGACGAAAAGTAAACTAATTATTATAATAAACATTAATACTATTTTAAATTGTATGCTAATTTTTAATTTCATTTATCAATTACCTTAATTTCTGAATTATCACCACTAAAAGTTTTTGATTCTGTATCTTTTACCCAGTTATATCCATCAACAATATATTTATACTCGTATCTTCCTGCTGGTAATTTTAATTTAAGATGCCATCTATCATTTTGATCTGGACCTTTCATATTATAATCTGGTATTAATATATTATTGTATTTACCCCAATCATTAAATGTCCCAACTATTCTTACATTCTTAGCTTTTCTATTTTTATAACTAAAATAAGTATCTATTAATTTACCAACTCTAAATCTCGAATATCTACTCCACATATTAAATTCTTTTGGAGCATCGGTATCGTAGTGTAGTAATAAATTTTTATATTTAGATGATTTTACACCGTATTTAACTATATAATTTCTTGTAGCTTCTTGCCATTCATTAGCATTAACTATAAATTTAAATTCAATATTACTATCAATGAGTGATTTTGGTATTTCATAAGTCCATATTCCATCCCCCTCATCATTCATTAACCATTGAGTAAATTTTGCAGTTCCAGCACTAAAAGTAATCCAGTTATTGAAGTCACCACTTGGCATTACTTTGCTAATAGGTTTTATATATTTATAATCATTTTTATTAAATATAAAAACAACGTAATTACCGTTATCATAAAAGCCTTTTAGAGTATCATTATCTTGCTCTTCTTCTGACTTATCTTTTCCTATATAGTCAAAATCCCCCATTAACTCCGAGTCTTTTACATACAATTCTTCGTTTACAACAAAATTATAAAAATATTCACCAGGATATATATAAACTTCGAGTTCCCAAAAACCATTTTCGTCAGGTCCTTCCATATTCCAATAAAAATTTGGGTCAAGAATTGTTGTTTCAGAACCATTTTTACCAAATCTATTAAAAGAACCAACGACCCAAACGGCATAAGCATTAGGATTGTAATATCGAAAAGTTATTGGCATTTTTTTTACTTTTACATTTTGACCATATAACACAGTAGAATATTGTTGTAATAATTCAGATTTTCTTAATTCTGCAATATTTTGCATTATATTTGTAATAAATGAATCTTCTGGCAATGTTTTGTAAGAAAAATTTAACTCTTCATAATCTTTTTTTACTTCAACAATGTTTAGGATGCCTCCTTTTTCTGTTCTTACGCTAATTGGATTATTTTTATCAATAAGATTGCCTTCATCTGGATAACCGAAGTTTTTAATAAATCTATACTTATACTTTCCTTTTGGTAGATATAGTTTTAATTCCCACAAACCAGTATCGTTTTTATTCCTTATAAATGTGTAAATACCATCTGAAGGAGTTGTTTTTTCTCCTGCCAAAACAATGTTTTTTATATTAAGGTACAATAGAAGATTTTTATAAGTTTCTAATGCTTTGTCTGGTTCTCCGTTTTTCTCATAAGCAAGCCCAAGAAGTTTTTGAGCATAAAACCAGTCATCTTTTTCTAGTAGAATATTATTTAATATATTTATCGAAGTTTCTGGATTTGTATCAATATTTGATATTGCATTTTTTAAGTTAGTCAATAGTCTTGTTGATTGTTTTAAACTTTCAAGTCTTGATTTAGTTTTGGGTTTTAAATTTCTTGATTTTGAAAGATAATATTCACCTTTAGTAATATTTCCAATTTTTATATATTGAGTTGCAAGACTATAATAAACTTCAAAAGAAAGAGATTTTTGACTTATGCCTATTGATATAGCTTTTTCATAAAATTCGATAGATTTGTGCATTAAATTGTTTTTTTCATAGAGATTACCTAATAAAATATAAGGATAATCCCAATCTTTTGTTGTTTTTAAAATTTCATTCAATCTTATGCTTGTATTATAAGGATTTGTATTAAATTCTAACAATATATTGTAAATTTTATCCATTATATTATTATCAATAGCATAAACAGAAGAAATATTAAAAGTTATTAATAGAAAAAAGAATAAGAAATTATATTTTTTGTGCATAATTAATTAGTTAAATAATTTTTAAGATTACAATGTCTGGAGCAATTAGAGAGAGTGGCATTAAACTTCTTTTTTGCCATAAAATTTCTTTACTACATAAAAAGACTATTTTAAATTTATCTTCTTTCTTAAGTTTTGAAAGAGCAATTATCCAATTTAGCAAAGCCTTCAATCCAGAAGAGTTTAAGAAATTAAGATTTGTTATATCGAATGATATTTCATTTAATTTTTCTTGTGAAACTTCTTCTTTTATTCTATTAAAAAAAATATTTAAGAATTCTTGTGGGTTACGTTGATCTACTATGCCTGAAAGATGAACAATGTTTTCTTTAACCCCAAATTCTGCTTTATTATCAATATATGTAGTCGAAATATTAATAGACATTCACTACACCCCTCTTATTTAGAAACATAATAATAATACTTGAAAGTTTTTAAACCGTAAGTCGATATATATTTTGAGAATAACTTTTATATAATTACAACTAAAATTGTAAATAAAACAGGATTGCTCATTTAAAACTAACAAATCAAATATTATTTAATCATTTCAACTTAAATCGCACTTTAATATTAAACTCATTATACTCTAAAATAGTTATAAATTCAATATAAGTTTTAATGTTTTTATTTATTTTAAAATTATTTTTTTGGTGTTCCGTAATAGCCAGTAACAAAAATTGAGTCATAAGAAATAGATTCTATCTTTTGTAAATCATAAATAATGAAATGATCTTTTGTTATATCAATGATTTTTTTATATTTGTATGTATTTAATATTCTCGAAACTGTTTCTCTTGTTAAATCAAGAATAGTTGCAATTTTTTCGTTTGTTATAGTTCTTGGGACATAGATTATTCCATCTTTTGTAAAACTATTGCACTTTCTCAAGTAGTTTAAATATGAGATGATTTTTTCTTCAGCATTGGTTATCGTTAAAGTTTGCTGCATTTCTCCAATTATATAACCCATACTACAAAAAGTATCTATAACTATTGATTTTATATTTAAAATATGATTAAAAAAATCACTCTTTGTAATATACGCTAATTTTACATCTGTTAAACAATAAGCGTTGATATTGTATTCGTCCCATGCAAGTTCTGGCATTCCAAAATCATCTCCGCTACTCAAAACACAAAAAATTCTTTTTGTCTGTTTATCAGTGTATTTAAAAATTTCTACATTTCCTTCTATTATAATGTAGAAATATTTAACGTCCTCTTCTTCTTTGTAAATAAATTCTTTTTTATTGAATTTTTTTATTTTTGCAAAAGATAGCATTTTTTTTAAATCATCTTCAGTTGAAGAATAAAATTTTTGTTTTTCCTTCATTTTTTTAACAATAAAATCAATTGTCTCAAAGTTTAAATTTTCCATAATAGAATTATATTTGACAATTAGATTGTTGTCAATAGATAATAGTGATTAAAAACTCCAATAAATTTAAAAAAAACATCTTTTTTATTGAAATACTCTATAATATTCTTGAAATTCGTAGTAAATTTTGACTTTAAAATTATTTCAATTCGTAAAATACATCCCACAAAATGTCTTTTTCATTTATAGGAATATTCTCTAAAATAAGTTTATCTTTTTCAAACAGTGAATAATAGCATCCTTTTCTTGCATAATGAGAACAAACTCTTTCTGATTTGTAAATTCCTGCATCAATCCAGTCGTTTCCTGTTGTATATAACCATTTTCCATCAATTTCAACTGTAATAATATAAGTAGAGTCTAAAAAGTTTGGAGAATAATAAAACCTTAGTTCGTCAAGATTATAAGATGATTTAACGTATTTATATTCTCTTTCAAGTTTTTGTTTTTCCTCTAAACTTAGATTTAGTATTTGGTTTATTTCGTCATTTGGTCTTTTTCTCAAGTCTGTAACAAAATAAGATTTAACATTAAAATCTAATTCT
>MIAN01000218.1:0-8675 GCA_001829125.1 Spirochaetes bacterium GWB1_27_13
TTATTTGCTTGCCATATATTTTAATAGATCAACAACTCTGTTTGAGTATCCCCATTCGTTGTCATACCAGCTAACAACTTTAAAGAATCTTTTTTCGCCTTTTAAGTTGTTTTGTAGTGTTGCAAGTGAGTCATAAATAGATGATCTTTTGTCATGGATAAAGTCAGTTGAAACAACTTCTTCATTTGCATAACCTAAGATTCCTTTTAAGTTTGATTCGCTTGCTTTTTTCATTAATGCGTCGATTTCTTCAATAGAAGTATCTTTTGCAGCTCTAAAAGTTAAATCAACAACAGAAACATCTGGAGTTGGAACTCTAAATGACATACCTGTTAATTTACCTTTTGTTGATGGTAATACTTCACCAACAGCTTTAGCAGCACCAGTTGTAGATGGAATGATATTCATAGCAGCAGCTCTTCCGCCTCTCCAGTCTTTTGCAGAAACGCCGTCAACTGTTTTTTGAGTTGCAGTATATGAATGGATTGTTGTCATTAAACCTGTTTCAATTCCAACTGAATCAAGAAGAACTTTTACTACAGGAGCAAGACAGTTTGTTGTACATGAAGCATTTGAAACCATATTATGTTTTGCAACATCATATTCGCCTTCATTAACGCCCATAACAATAGTCTTAACGCCATCGCCTTTTCCTGGAGCAGAAATAATAACTTTTTTTGCACCAGCGTCTAAGTGTCCTTTAGCTTTTACATCTTCTGTAAAAACACCAGTTGATTCGATTACATATTCAACACCAAGTTTAGCCCAAGGAAGGTCTTTTAATTCTTTTTGAGCTTTTATACAAAGAATTTTATGTCCATTTACAATAAGAACATCATCTTCAGGTGCATCTGCTGCACTCTTAGCAGTTTCTAAACTTCCTTTAAAACCGCCATGAACAGAATCATACTTTAATTGATAAGCAAAATATTTTGCATCAGTGCTCATATCAACAACACCAACAACATCAAATTTTTTTCCAAGAAGGTCTTGTTCAACTAAAGCATTGAAAACTAATCTTCCAATTCTACCAAAACCGTTAATTGCAATTTTTGTAGCCATTTAAGTCTCCTCGCATCATTTAATTAAAAATTCTCTTAACTCAGTATATTAATAAATATACGTTTAAATGTCAATTAAAATCATATAATTTTTCTATAATAGGGTGCAATTTTTATTTTTTCTAATTTAATTAGAATATAATAAAATATTATTAAAATATATAAATTTTCACAAAATAATGAATAAAATCGAATTAATATAATAAAATTGATTGAAAAGTAGTTTTTTTAGTGTTTTATGAGATTTTGTAGTAATATTAACAAATAAATTTATAAAAATAAAGCGTTTAGAATTTTATAAATCACGAATAATTTGAAAGAATTCTAATAAAAATTTTAATTTTATAGATAAAATATTCATTTACATTAGAATTCTTTTGTATCTTTTATGATGAAGATATATTTATAGAAAAATAGTATTATAATATACCAAAAAGTTAAATATAGTTATTGTATATACTTACACGACTTAATCTGTGTTATAAATTACCATTCAACTATAAAACCACCCCAGCTTAAGCCACCGCCAAAGCCTATTGCCATAACCTTATTGCCTTCTTTGATTTTACCAGACCTCACAGCCTCATCAAGTGCAATAGGGATAGAGCCAGAAGAGGTGTTTCCAACTTTATCAATATTTACTATAAATTTGTCAAGTGGTAATTCGAGTTTTTTTGCAACAGCTTCAATTATTCTATAATTAGCTTGATGTAGAACAATCCAATCGACATCATTTGAAGTAAGATTTGCTTGTTTAACAAGTCTTTCTGCGACATCTGGGATTACATTTATTGTAAACTCGTAAACTTTTTTTCCTTCCATCTGAAAATATAAATCATCATATTTATATATTGACGGGTCTTGTCCAGGATACTTAGAACCACCAACTGGTATTCTAATTAAGTCTGCATCTTTTCCATCAGCACCAAATATGTAACTTAATATTCCTTTTTTAGAAGGGTCTTTTTTTATAACAGCAGCTCCTGCTCCATCACCAAAAATTACACAAGTATTTCTGTCTTTCCAGTTTAATATTCTAGAATATGTATCAGCACCAACTATGAGGCAATTATTATAAAAGCCAGTAGATAGAATGCTATAAGCAGACATAAAAGCATAAGAGAAGCTTGTACAAACAGAATTTATATCAAAAGCAGGAATTTTCCCACAGCCAAGTTTTGCCTGAACTATTGGAGCACATGCTGGTATTGAATAATCAGCAGTAGATGTACCAACAATAATTAATTCTATGTCTTGTGGTTTTAAACCAGCCATCTCTAAAGCCTTCTCTGAAGCTTTTACAGCCAAATCACTTGTAGCCTCGTTATCACTTGCAATTCTTCTTTCTTTTATCCCAGTTCTTTTAGAAATCCACTCATCAGAGGTATCAACAATTTTTGCTAAGTCATGATTTGTCATAATTTTTTCTGGAAGATAACTTCCTGTACCAAGAATTTTTATCATTAATTACTCCATAAATGACCATACGGTCATTATTTTTTTATTTAATATATACAAAATATATAAAATAAGCAAGAAAAATTTAAATTTTAATCATTGGTAAATGGAATAGGACTAATAAATTCTATTTTATCACCTACTTTTATGTTAATTCTTTCAAAAAAGCCTCTATTTACCTCTAAAGCGTACATTGCCTCACCTTTAGAAGATATTGTAGTCTCGTCAAGAGGTTGCATTTTTTCGATATTAATTATTTTTCCTTCACTATCTATAAAGGCAATATCGAGTGGAAGAAAAGTATTCTTCATATAAAAGTACAAATTTTGGCTTCTTCCGTAAATAAAAAGCATTCCACTGTTTTTATCGAGTGTTTTACGAAGCATAAGCCCTTTTTCTCTCTGTTTTTCTGTTACGGCAACTTCAATTTTGTAAATTTTATCTTTCATTTTAATTTCAACTTTTGGAAAATCAGAAGTATAACATGAAAAAATAACAAAAATTATTAATAATAAAAATATTTTTTTCATAAAAATCCTTGCATTCTTAAAATCTACTTATTTAATTTTATCACTATTTTTTGTAATTGCAATAAAATATTTATAGATTCTTATTTTATTTAGTTAAATTTTGTTTTATATTTATAAAATATTCAAATAATTTTATTTTATAGAAGGAAAATAGAATGGATCATGTTGTTTATCTTGATGCTAAAGCAAATGAATTAGATTCTTTTTTAAGTGGAAAAAAATCTATGATAATACGTGGAGCAACTGGAAGAAAATTACCTTATGGAAGAGTTAGTGTTGGGGATGAGTTGTATTTTATTAATAATAATGCAGAGGGGCAAATAAAATCTAAAGGTGTTGTTTCTTATGTTTTTAACTCAGAAAAAATGGAAAAGGAAGAATCTATCGCTTTAATAAAAAAATATCAGGATAAACTACAATTAACTGATAAACAATTTGCAAAATGGTCAGAAAAAAGATATATTGTTTTAATTGAAGTTAATAAAATAGAAGAATTAACACCTTTTGCTATTGATAAAAGCAATTACGGTAATATGGACGACTGGCTATTAGTTGAAAAAATTGAAAATATAAAAAAACACTAAAAATGGAGTAATAATAATGAATATAAATTGGAAACAAACAATTTTTTCTGACTCTTCGGCAAATTTTATTTCAAATCCAATGCCAAAATTAAATGAAAAAATTACATTTTCAATAAGAATGTATAAAATGTTATCAATAGATAGCGTTTTTCTTTCTGTTTGTCCTAAAGGTGAAGTTTTTTACTGTAAAATGGTAAAAACAAAGGAAGATGATTTTTTTTCTTATTATTCTGTTGATTTTGAAATGGTTTCTTTAAAATTAATTTATAAATTTTTCTTAATTATAGATGGAAAAGAATATTATTATACTTCTTATGGGCTTTTTAGTGAAGAAATGCCTGATTTTTTTTCTTTTGTTTTGTATGTTGACTCAGATTTGTCAAATTGGACTCCAGAGTCTATTTTTTATCAAATTTTTCCTGATAGGTTTAATCGTGTTGGTGATACAAAACTTGATGATAAAAAATTCTTTTTTAAAGAAGAAGGGCAATCTTATGAATTTAATAGAATTTTATCGAAATGGGATGAGCCTATAGAAAAAAGAATTAGAGAATCAAAGAAAATTCAATATTATGGTGGAAATTTTTTAGGAATTAAAGAAAAGATACCTTATTTAAAAGAAATTGGAATTACAGCACTTTATTTAAATCCAGTTTTTTTGGCAAGGACAAACCATAGATATGACATTGAAGATCATAACAAAGTAGACCCTATTCTTGGGACAGAGGAAGAGTTGATAGAATTAATAGAAGAGTTACATAAAAATAATATTAAAATTATTTTTGATGGAGTTTTTAATCATACAGGATTACATCATCCTTGGTTTGATATTCTTTCTGAGCATAATAAAAAAGGAGTATATCCAGATAGAAATTCTAATTATAAAGACTATTATTATTTTTACGAAAATTCAGACGAATATGAAAGTTGGATGGATTGTATTGTATTACCAAATCTTAGACTTGAAAATAAAGAGTTAAGAAATGTTTTAATCAACAATAAGGATTCTACTATAAAAAAATGGCTTTCTCCTCCTTATAATATTGATGGTTGGAGGATTGATACAGCTTCGATTTTGGGTAAATTTCCAATAAACCCAGTTGATAGCGAAATTTCTTACGAACTACACACTTCTATAAAAGAAGTAAATAAAGATGCTTATTTAGTAGGAGAAACATTCTATGACCCCAAACAGCTTGTTGATAGAGAAAAATACGAAGCTACTATGAATTATAGGGGATTTATGTCTCCGTTAAAAAAATGGCTTTGCGGTAAGATAAATTTTATGAGTATTCCAAAAGGTCATGAAAACCACAAAATTAAATTTAGTGTTAAAAAAATGGTAAGGCAATTAAAAAAAACGAGAGCCTCGCTACCATTCCAAAACCAAATAAGGATGTATAATTTATTAAATTCTCATGATACTGAAAGATTTTATACTGAAGTTGAAAAAAATTTTAATAAATACAAAATTGCTTTAATAATTCTTTTTACTTATATAGGAATTCCTGCGTTTTTTTATGGAGATGAAGTTGGAATGGAAGGTAATGGAGACCCTGATTGTAGGCGACCTATGATATGGGACGAAAATAATCAAAATAAAGAAATATTAAATTTGTACAAAGATTTGATAAAATTTAGAAAAGATAACAAATGTTTATCTTATGGTTCGATAATTGATTTATATAGTAAACAAAATATTTTTTGTTTTGCTAGGTTTCTTGAAAATCAAATAATAATTACTATTTGTAATGGTGGAGAAAATAGAAAGGAAGCGTTTATATCGACTGCTCCTCTTGGTATAAAAAGTGGTAAAATTACAGGCTTTTTTTCAAAAGATGAAAAACAGATAAATAATTTTATGCTTTATTCTGTATTAGAGTCTCATTCAGCAGAAATTTACACATTTACTAATAATTTAGAATAAAAATTATGTTACTCGAATATTGATGATTTTAGAATTTTGATTTTTAGCAATTTTTTAAAAAAATGTTGACATAGAAAAAATATTTTGTTATATTGAACCCAATGCGAGTGTAGTTCAATGGTAGAACTTCAGCCTTCCAAGCTGATAGCGAGGGTTCGATTCCCTTCACTCGCTATTTTTTTTTATTCAAATCAAAACTAGTCTACAAATAATTTTAATTTATAATAATATTCCATTATATAGAGTTTTTATCTTATCCTACAAATTTTGCGATAAGACTCTGTTTTTATAAATATTTTGATTAAATTTGAATAAAAAAAATTATATTTTAGATTTATTGATGTTTTTAATTGATCCTTAATAAAAAATTTTAAGTATATTAAAAAAAATAAAAAAACACTTGACAAAAGACATTGCGTCTTTTATATTGCATTAAAGACACTGTGTCTTTAATATAAATTTAAGGATGGTTAGTATGTCAAATGTATATTTTACTAGCGTAAATAACAAAACAACAGTGAAAGAAGTAAATTTAATTTCACAGAAACTATTAGAAACTGTAATAGAAAAAGAAAACATTCAATTAGAAAAAGAAATTCCACTAAAAGTTCACTTTGGAGAACAAGGAAATCATACATATATTAAACCAGATAATTATAATGGTATCATCGAATTTCTGGAAAACAAAAATATTAAAACATCTTTTATGGAAACAAGTGTTTTATATGGTGGGCAAAGATATAAAAAAGAGCTTCATTTAAAAACAGCAAAAGAACATGGTTTTACGAGAGTTCCAGTAATAATAGCAGATGGGGATCATGGAGAAGACTTTTATGAGGTAGAAATAAATAAAACTCATTATAAAAAATGTAAACTTGGTAAAGAATTCTCAAAATACAACCAAATTATAGTTGTTGCTCATTTTAAAGGACACATGCTTGCTGGATTTGGTGGGGCGATGAAACAACTTTCTATGGGATACGCTGCCAAAGGTGGTAAACTTGCAATGCACATGGGTATAAAACCAAGGATTCTCAATAGAAAATGTAAACAATGTCATCTTTGTCAAAAAAAATGTCAAGTTGATGCGATTACCATTGGAAATAAATCTTTTATCAATCAAGATATTTGTATTGGTTGTGGTGCTTGTGTTGCTATATGTCCTCATAAAGCCGTTTCAATTATTACGATAGGAGCAATATTTAAAGCAATATTTGGCAATAGATTTGATGAAAAACTTGTAGAATATGCTTATGCTGCTCAAAAAGATAAAAAAAATATCTACCTCAATTTTTTAATGAGTATCACTCAAGGATGTGACTGTGAAGGAAAAAAAATGAGTCCAATAATGGAAGATATAGGTATTTTTGCATCTACTGATCCTGTTGCAATAGATAAAGCATGTTATGATTTGGTAAAAAAAGGTGGCAAGAAACTAAAAGGTCACTCTATGTTTCATCATGCAGAAAAAATAGGACTTGGCTCACAACATTATGTACTAAAAGAAGTGTAAAAAGCCATAAAATATAGACCTCTCAGGTTTCAAAACCTGACAGGTCTATATTTCTATTTTATGAATTATATAGACGGGATACAAGGGTAGATACCTTTTTTTAATATAGCTTAAATATACAATGGAGTTAATTGATGAATTGGGAACGAGCAAGAAATGACGAGCAGAAAGAACAAAGAATTTCAGAGATTGTTCAAGCGACAGCCCGTCTTTATGAAAAATATCAATTTGAAGAAATTACTTTTGCATTGATAGCAAAAGAAGCAAATTTTACTCGTTCAAATCTCTATAAATACTTCAATACAAAAGAAGAAGTTTTTTTAGAATTAATAAAACATGATTTATCTATCTGGAAAAATGAATTAATAAAAACATTCCAAAAGAAAGAATATTCTACTGAAGAATTTGCAAATATTTGGGTTGATACTCAAACAAAACAAGTTCGTTTATTAAGTTTATTTGCAATACTTTTTACATCAATAGAAAAAAAATCATCTTTGGAAAGTTTAGTTTCATTCAAAAAAAAGATTCAAGAAGAATTTGGTGGTTTGGTAAAATTATTGTTAGAATTATTTCCTTCAGTGAGTTTAGATGATGGTACAGAATTTTCATTCTCACTATTCGCCCTATCAATAGGTATATATCCTATGCTAAATCTAACAGAAAATCAAAAAAAAGCAATGGAATTAACAGGAATGAACTCAGATTATCAATATTATAAAAATATTTACATAAAATCAATCGAATCCCTATTACAACCGTTAATTAAAGTTTAATTTTCTAAATTTGTTACAAATTTTACTTCAAAACTTTATACATTATTTCCCCGATTCTTTCTTTTGGCGGAATAGAAGGGTTATTAAAAGTGTCAAAAGTATAAAATTCATAAACAAAACTATCTATTGTATAACCACTATTAGTTAATAAATCTTTTAAAGTGTTATATTTAAAAAACATAAAATCAGGATAACCTTTTAATTTCATAGAGCCATAAGTCCCAGACCCAAACGGTTCTTTTTCAATTTTGTAACCATCTATTTCATTTATATCAAATTCTTCATTTGTGAGAATGCCGAGTTTCCATTTATTTGTACTTGGGAAAGAACCAATAGCAACTTCATTTTTATTTCTATCTTTTACAATATCATTCATTTTTTTACAAATATTCACAGCTTCAGAAAAATCTGTTCCCTTCAATATGTAAGTAAGATAATAAAAATTATATTCTGCCATATCTACAGTTTTGTATTTTTTACCATCTTGTAATACAATCTGTGGTATTTTACAACTAAACAAAAAAATAAAGAAAAACATTAATAATAAAAGTTTTTTCATAGAAGCCTCATTTTCAAAAAGATGTAGGAACTATATCTAATTTATTGTAATTAATCAATAATATATTAAGTTCAATTTTAATTATTTGAATTTTTTTATACTATTGAGATTACAATTATCGGTAAAATTTTAAAAAACATTTCTTCTTTGTGAAAAATTTATGATCCATTTAAGTATAATCTAATTAATTCTAAAATATTCTTTTTATCAAATAACGAATTTTAACGCTTCCATAAAATTTTCTTACAATTACAATTTAATCTTACA
>MIAN01000218.1:8689-13617 GCA_001829125.1 Spirochaetes bacterium GWB1_27_13
ATTTAATCTTACAATAATCTTTTGTCTACACTCATTTGATTTTTTTATTAAATCTCAATCTTTTTAAACCAAAAACATCTATTTACTTAAAATCTTTATTGTTTAAATCAAAAAAATATTATATATTTTAACTTGTGGTGGTATATGGAAAAATACTTATCAAAGACAAAAATGGTAAAGAGAAAAAAATTACTAATTTAAAAGATTTTCTTATGTATAGAGGAATCGATATAAAATTAATTAATTTAAAAAATCAGAAGGAAATTAAATGACAAAAAAAGTATTTATTCCACCAATAAAAACTCAAGGAATTAAATCAAAATTAGTTAATTGGATAAAAGAAAATATTCAAACTGATTATATATTTATTTAAATAACGTTCAATAATAGGAGAATCTTTTGGAAGAGAATTTTAGTGAGAAAAAAGTTGGTTTTGTGTCTTTAATAGGACGCCCATCGTCTGGGAAATCGACTTTAATTAATACAATTTGTGGTTTTAAAATTTCGATTGTTTCTAAACATCCGCAAACTACGAGATTTTTGGTTAGAGGAATATTTAATGACGATGATAGTCAAATAATATTTGTTGATACACCTGGTTTTCATAATTTTAACTCAAATCTCAATCGAGGACTTTCTAACCTTGCTGTAAGAAATCTTGCTGACTGTGATTTGGTTTTATATCTTGTTGATACTACAAGAGAATTTGGCGATGAAGAAAATCAGATAATAGAAAAACTTATCGGTTGTCAGAGTAGGCTTATTGTGGCATTTAATAAAATTGACGATAAGAATAGTAAAGATTCTATAAAAAACATCGTTAAAGAAAAATTAAAACCAAAAGCTTTTTGTGAAATATCTGGGTTAAATGGAAAAAATATAGATATTCTTTTAAAATCTATAAAAGAATGTCTTGATCTTGGGCATATTTATTATCCAGAAGACTATGTTACAGACCAAACAATACCTTTCAGAATCACTGAGGTTGTTAGAGAACAAATTTTTAACACAACAACAGAGGAAGTGCCACATAGTACTTATGTTGAAGTTGACAGCCTTGATGTGAAAGAAAACAATATTAAAGCATATTGTACGATTTATGTAGAAAAAGATAGCCAAAAAGGTATAATCATAGGCAAAGGCGGTAAAATGATAAAAACCATTGGTGAGAAAGCAAGGATTTCATTAAAAGATATATTTGAGAGAGAAGTTTCTTTATTTTTGAATGTAAAGTTAAATTTAAATTGGAGGAAAAAAGATAAACTCCTAAAAAAAATGTTCCAGTTGGAATAAAAAAACAATTCCTCCTCTTTTTCAGGAAACAAGGGGTAGCTATCCCTTGTTTCCGTAAGAACATTAAGAAGAGGAGGAGAAAAAAATTTATGTTAATTATTTATTTTTTCTGAAATAATTATATTTTGGACTATAATTTAAAGAAAGACTATTTATGAAAAAGAGTATTATTTTAATTTTGTTTATATTTATATGTTTAAACCTATATTCTATAAAGTTTTTTGTAAATACCAAAAACGACCAAAAGATTACATTACAGGCAATATTTAATCTGGGTGTTTCTATGAATGGTGTAACTGATGTATATGGACTTACAGAATATCAATCTATTTTTTTTAAAACTGCTTTTCATATAGAAGATTTTGGTATTGGATTTAGTTTTAATTTTAGATATAGGCTAATAGCTCAGGGATTTATTTTTAATGAAAAAGATTGGTTTATAAAAGATGATCCTCTGCAAACGTTCTTTACCTATATGGATAAAATTGATTATATAGAATACGGTGACAAAACTAAACCTTTTCATTTTAAGACAGGAGAATTTAATTATACAACATTTGGCACTGGATTTTTGGTGAATGATTTTCATAATAAGTTTTTTTTGCCAATTTCACGAGAAAATGGTTTTTTCTTTAAGTTTGATGGAAACAACTTAACAAAACTTAAAATATTTCAAGCATATCAGGATATTCCAATAGATTTTACATTTTTTATACCTGATTTGTGTGATCCTGATATTTTTGCATTAGATTTGGGAATTGATATTTTTAAATTTACAAAAATAAGCAAAAATATGAGTCTTAGGCTAGAATTTGCATCTATTTTGGATTTTAATGCAACAGAGTCAAATAGGCTTAGCTCTTTAGATGGAAAGTTTGATAATGGAACTTATAGGAATATAGATTCTTCTGGTTACACAACAAAACTTTGGGGTTTTACTTTTCCTCTTAGTTTTGTATGGGAGCACCCTTATTTTAGGTTAAATCCTTTTAATGAACTTAGTTTTTTGGTAGATTTTAATAATAATACTGTTGGTATTGGCGATAAACTTGGAATAGAAGGAAGATTTTTAAAATTAAAAGACTCTGGATTCCTTTTGGGATTGACAGCGGGGTTTATTTTTTCGTCGCCTCATTATGTGCCTTATTATTTTTCGTCAAACTATGAAATTGTAAGAAAAATGCAATATAGTAAAGCAGAATTGGGGACTTTTGTTTATTTTTTTGGTTCTATTTCTTTGTATGCACTAAATGATAATTTAAAATTTGATCTTAGTGCTGTTATTCCATTAAATAGAGATTATGATGTTTACGATATGGTTGCAAAACCTCCTGTTATTAAACTTATGGGAAGATTTACAATAGAAAAATTATACATCCAAAATGCAAAAGATATTCCAGATTTGTATATAAGTTTATTATATGAAACAACATTCAACGAAATGAGGACTGAAAAATATGTACTTATAGATTTAAAAGGATATAAGAAAGAGCCAATAAAACTATCCAGTGGAAATGGTGAATACTTTATTGAATCAATAAGTAAAAATTTTAGATACTCAGTAGAAATTGGGTTTAAATACCTTGGTGCTAAAATAAGAATGTTAATAGGAGTCCAGCATCCTGCGGCTATGACATTGGAAACAAATTTTACAGAAGTAAATGAAACACTAACACCAAAAATCGATCTCGAAAAATATGGAGAGGATATGCAAAAATTTCTTTCTTTGGAGGTGTCATTTGTATTATAAAAATATTCTTAAAAAAATTTTGATTTTATTTTTTATATTTTCTTTACATTCTCTAATAGGGCAAGAGAAATCTGGGTTTTATGGAGTAATCACAAATATATTTCTTGCAAATAGTGACTCTCGAAACCCGATTTTATATAATAATAATGAACAAAAAGAATTAAAAATAAATGATAAAGTCTATTCGGGTAATGTTATTCTTACCTCAGATAGTGAGGAAGTTGAACTTTGCTTTTATAATAACAACGTTCCAATAGCTTTTTTGATAATAGGTGAAAACACAGATTTAGAAATAAATTATGGGTCTCAATTTGATTTAAAATTAACTTTTGGTAGGTGTAGAATTGTTAATAATACAGAGACAATACATCTTTTATCAAAAACAGTTAAATCAATCATTAGAAATAGTGATTTTGGTTTTGAATCAATCTTAAAAGAAGGAAAAACAACTGGATATTTTATAGTTTTTGATGGAAGCGTACAGGCTATCTCTCTTAAAAGCCCAAATATTACATCAATCAATACACTTGAGGTTTGTGAATTTACGGATTTTACTCTTTCTGAGAAAAAGTCTTTCAAAAGAGAAGAATTATACTCATGGCAGGCATCAATGCTCTCAAAATCACAAAATATTCCAGACTTACTAAATCTTATGCTTGAAAAGCTTATTTTTAAACAAAAAACAATTGTAGAGGAACAAGAAGCAACAACAGATGTCGTGGTAAAAAAAGATGTAACAACAGATATTGTTAAACAAACAATAAAACCTAAAAATGATTTTAGAGGTCTTCTTTCTTTTGAATTTGGAGGTCTCGGGTATAAATTAGACTCTATCAATAGTCTTTCAAAAAATATAGGCATTAAATTTGTTTATAATCCAACTATTAGTTTATTAGACAATAAGTTAGAATTTAGCTTTTATCTCAATCTAAATTTTTTTCCTGCTGCAATAGGACAACAAGAACCTTGGGATATGTTTGGTTCTATAAATTATAATACTAAGTTTATAAATAGAGAATGGTCTTTTGGGACAGATCAAGGTGGATTTGTTCCTAAGGTAATCTTTGATGTTTTTGATGATATATTCTCAAAAATAAAAACTATTAGGGTAAATAATGAAGAAGACACTATGTTTTTTAAGGTTGGAGAATATTCGTCTATTTCTGACCCACTTCATTTTACTTTCTTCAATTTTAACTCAAAATATTTTAATTTACTTCAAAGAAAAACATCTTTGGTAACAATGTTTAACCTAAAGTATTTCAAAGCGTTTATTTATGCAGAAGATATTCTACCAAAAGGGCTTTATGGTGGTACGATAACGCTTTTGACTCCAAACGAGAGTTTTAGGCTTAGATTTATTTTGAATGGTTTTGTTGATTGCTATGATTTAATTAAATACGATGGGAATACTTTTATTTTACCATCTTTCTTTTCAGCAAATATTATTTTTGATACATTTAACACAGCATCTTTTGGATTATTTTTCTTTTTTAATGGAGGAATAAACATTCCATTCTACTCAAATACTCAGTCAAATTTTTCTGAAATGCTTACATCTGGGTTAATATTTAGTTTTGGTTCAAGTATAAGATTTAAAGATGTTACTTTTTCTATGGAATTTGTAAAAGATTCTAAAATAGCCAAAGTTGGTAATTTTGATATTTCTTACACTTACTCAAGGGACAAAAAAATTACTGATATGTCATCGTGGTTTAATCTTACAACAAAAAGAACAAGTTTTAATGAGTATTTTTCTGATCATTATTTTGGTTTGAGATTAAAACTAAATTATAGTTTTTTAAAACATGTTATTTTTGATTTTTCGGGTCAGATTGGCTTTTCTGCAAATCTTTCTTCGGCAAATTTACCGACTTCTTTAAAT
>MIAN01000219.1 GCA_001829125.1 Spirochaetes bacterium GWB1_27_13
TTTTGGGTCTGTCACTTGGGACAGACCAATTATTTGTACAAATAAATTTTTTAATAATAAATCTATTTCTTCAACAAATCATTAACCTGAATTGAGGCATTTTCTTTAATTGAAATAATTTTTCCTCTACCAAACAATGAATTAGGGTCTGTAAATGTAAGTTGTACTTCTCCAATTTCGACTTCTTTTTTCTCTTTGCCTTCTTGAACAAATCTTATTATTTTTAATTTATCGTTTTTATTAATAGTTTTAACGATTTCAATAGACAAAAATTGAAAAGTCATTGAGTCATCTATTAACTCTACAATTCTTCCAATAAATCTTACTACTTGATAAGAATCTTCTTGTTTTTTATTTTTATCCATTTCATCAGAAACAAGTTTTTCATTTTTGAGTTTACTTAATTCTTTCACAAAATCTTCTCTTAGTTTTTGTTTTTCTTGCTCAACTTCTATATTTTTTTGTTTTTTATAAAATTCTTCTATTTCTGCTCGTTTTATTTCAACATTATTTCTAGTTTCAACAAGTTCTTTTTCAAGTCCACTATATTTAACCTGTAAATCTGATAATTGCTGGCTCAATTTTGCAACATCTTCTTTTCCTGCAACTTTTAGTTTTTCTTCAAGTTCATTAAGTTTCTTTGAAAGGTCTACTAATTCTTGCTTTACTTTATTTAGATTTTCTTTTTCGGCTTTTAGTTCATTTTCTTTTTCTTCTAGTTGTTTTTTAAGCAGTGCAAAATTTTCTAATTCTTTATTCTTTTCAGTAATTTGTTTGTCTCTATCGCTTATTTCTTTGAGCCTATCTGATATTTCTCTATCTTTATCACCGATTTCTTTAATTTTCGTAGTTATTTGGCTATCTTTGTCTTGTATCTCTTTAATTTTAGCAGTTATTAAGTTATCTTTATCCTGTATTTCTTTAGACTTTGAGCTTAATTGGGTAGAATAATCATTATTTAAAGAATTTATTTGAGTATTTAAATTATCAATTTCTTTATCTTTTTTAGTAATTTCATCTTCATAAAAGTTTTTGAGTTTATTAATTTCTTGTTTTTCAAGATTAGACGCTGTGTCTGCAAGTAGTTTTTTGTAATTTTCTTCTAGGTCTTTTTTTTCTTGCAATAGTTTTAGTTTTTCTTTTTCAAACTCATCTTTCATTTTAGCAATATCATCTTCATACTTTGAAGAGATCAATTTTTTTTGCTTATCAAGTTCTTCATTATATTGTTTTTCGAGTGTTGCTTTTAAATCAGCAAGTTGTTTAGAAAAAACCTCTGTTCCTGCTTTACCTGATGATTCTAAAAGACTTGCGATATATTTTTCTTCAACATCTCTAAATGTAGGTATAGAATTATCAGTATAAATATTAAAACTATTTTTTAGTGCATTAAAGTAAAACTCTCTTGCACTTTTAAAATCCGATTTTTGGAATGCTTCTAAAAATTTATTGTAATCTAACTTAAAATTTTCTCTTAAGTTATAATCAATTTGTTTTAAACCTTCTTCATTTAAAAAATAAATCAATCTTTGACTACTCGATAACGCATCTTTTGTATAAGTAGAAGATGGATAATTTAGAATAATTTGATTATATGAATCAATCGCATCTTTATAAAATTTATTTTGCTCCAATTGACTTGCCTTAGTAAACAATTCTTTTGCATCTTGGTTTACCTTTGTGGTTTTAGTTTCGTTACTCATAGTAGAAGAAAGCGAAACAATATCATTTAACGCCTGACTCGAATAATCACTTGTAGGCATTTCCTTTATAATAGCAGAAAGTTGATTTAGTGCCAGATCATATTTTTCTTGTTTCATATTTTTTAGTGCATTGTTGTAATAATCTAAGGCTTTAACATTTTGGATTTGTTTTTCCACATCTTTTATTTTGGTGTAAGAAGAGTTGACCTCTTCAATCTCATTCAATACTTTACTGTAAGAATCAATTGATTTAGTCCAATCTTTTTGATTGTAATAAGATTCTGCATTTCTATAAATTTCAGATATTTTTTTAAATTTATTTATTACTTTAACAATATCGTCACTGTAAGTCGTTGAAGCAGATTTTGCATCCTCTATCAATTTTGTTACCGCTTGTACAAAAAGTAAATCGGTTTCCATTTTATTTTTCAAATCTTCGTTAGTAGAAACAAATTCCAATCTTGAGTCATAATATTTTACAACATTGCTTAATTTAGAAAGACTACCTTCTCTATTACCATTTTTAAAGTCATTTAAAGAGCTTATAATTAATTGATAAACTAATTGATTAAATTCTTTTGTTTTTCTATTATTTTCACTTATTTCCTTTAGCTTTAATGTAATATTTTCTTTTTCTATATCTTTTTCTTTAAGTTTCCCCTCTAAGTCCTGTGTGAGTTTAGTAACTTCAAATTCTTTATTTTCTAAAGCTTTTTTGAGTTTATCGCTTGCTTCTTTCAAATCCTTGTCTTTTTGTTGTAATATCACTTGTTGCTCTTCAAATCTCTTATCTCTTTCCAATTTTGCAGCAGCTAATGCTTGTTCTTTTTCTTGATCGAGTTGCTTTTTAGAAATTAAAAATTCTTTTTCAGGAAGTCCTCTTCTTTCAAGTTCTGCAAGTTTTTTTGCATATTCTGCTTCGATTTCTGCTTGTCGTTTTAAAAGTGTTTCATTAACCTTGCCTTCCATTTTTGATCTTTCAATTTCAAGGTTTCTTTTTTCTTCTTCGAGTTTAAGTTTTGCAAGTTTTGCTTCTTCCTCTTTTTGTTTTGCAATTTTTTCTAAGATAGAACTATCACTAATAAAATTTTCTTCAAGCTTTGCACTGGATGTCTTTTCAAAATATATAGACAAAATTGGGACAGAAACAAGTATTACCAATAAACTTGCAACAACAACAAGACCTGGTAATAAAAATCCATTTTTCAAATTTTTGATTTTTGAAATATCTTTTGTAACACTAGAACGAGAAGAATTGATTTTTTTGTTAATAGTATCAAAAACTTCTGATTTTTTTATACCAAGAACTTCTTCATCTTCAAATTGCTCTTCTTTTTCTTCTTCGTCAATTTGTGGATTTGTTAAGGACGTATCAATTAAAACTAAATTAATTTTACCTGGAAATTCAACAAAATCTTTTTCTTTATTTATTTTTTCAATTAAAGATGCTGTGTCATCTATCTCTAGTTTATCAGAATCTTCTAAAACCTCCAATGTTTCTTCAGAGTCATTTGATATTTGCTCTTTTTTTTCTATTGGTATATTCTTATCCTCAGATATTTCTGGATTTCGCTCTGAAATACTATAATCTGTGGAATTTTCTTGTTGTTCTATTATTATTTCATCTTTTTTTACGAGATTATGATTTATTTTTAAAGAATTTAGTGTTTTTATGTATATTTCTGAAAAAAAATTATCTGATTGTGAGTATTCGATTGAGTCGATATTGCTTATATTTTTATCTCTGAGAATAGGTTCTGATTCTAAAATTTCTTCTAATTCTGGAAAAATATTATTTCCTTTTGGTATTTCATAGGTTAAATCTTGCCCTATTTTAGAATGTTCTGTTGAATATTTAACTAATGAGGATAGTTCTTCACCTTCTGATACTTTTAAATCTTCTTTGTAGTTTGTATTCATACACTTCCAGAATTATTAGATAAAATTATGAGTTTTTTAAGATTTTTGTAAAACTTTTCTTAAAAAACAGCATTTTAAAAAAAACTTATTTAAAATATGATAAAATAATCTCTCTTATTTTTGGATCAATTCCAACAAGTTTTTCTGCTTTTTCTTTAAGCTTAGCTATTTTATCGGAAGATTCTTTATAATTATAAAGCTTTAATAGTTGAACAAAATATACTTCTAGCCTCTCTGAATTTGGAAAACCATCTATCAGTTTTAAATATCCTGTTTCTGCTTCATTATAAAAACTATCATTTGATTGGTCTTTAACAAACAACTCGTAATTAATTTTTGATCTAAAAGAAAAAATAGATTCTCTGTTTAAAACATTTTCTGTAAAAACAATTTTTTCTAATGTATTTTTTGCCTCAATTAATTCTTTTTGTTGGTAAGAAATATCAGCAAAATTCATCAAAACATAATCATAATAATCAGCAATAGGATAATCTCTAATAAAAATCTCCCAGTTTTTTTGTGCGTTTATAAAATCACCAGTTATATAATAATTTTGCCCTAGCTGATAATAAACTTTTGGGATTATGTTACTCTCCGGATAAATCGTGAGTATTGATTGAAGTATATCAGAGGAACGTTTTATATCACCACTACCCAGATATTGCAATGCAGTTTCATAAAATAAATCATCTTGAAAAGAAGGTACTTTATTAGAAACTTCCATTTTAGCCTTTTTTGTTTTATAATATAAAACTACATCTGTTATTACAATAGAAGTTAATGCTGCAAATAGAGTTGCAGTAAGAGCAATAGAACCAATTTTGACTCTATCTATATCTTCTACTGCTTTTTTATATCTTTCGTAATCAATTACGTTTTTTCTTGACTCATTAGCTTGGTAAGCATAAACTTCTGAGGCAGCTATTAATCCTGCTGTTGCTAAAAAAGAACAGCCAAATGCAGTACCAAAACCAACTTCAAATGGTAAGAAATCACTAGCTTTATCAAAAACTATTTTTCCATCAGTTAAAGAAACATCATATTTTCCACTTTTTAATTTTGTCACATAAAGAGGTCCTTTTTGGTCATTTGAACCAATCCTATATGTAATCCTTTGTGGAAAGTACAAATCAAAAGATGTAGGAATTAAATTAATTTCAAATTTTTTTAATTTTAATTCTTGCTGAGTTATAATATAGTCTTTATAACCTTCTTTTCTTACAGTTATCTTTAGGTTTTGTGGAATATCCTTTAATATACAAGGAGTCAGAGAATTTGTTTCTTTTCCATCAAAAAGAATTTTTGCTCTGATAGGAAAACTATTTACAAAAAGATATTTAATGTTTTCCTTTTTATCTTGTGCTTGTATAGAAATTGTAAAAAATAATAAAAAAAATAGATAAATTAAATATTTCATAGTATATATATACACATATTCTATAAAGAATTCAAGTTTTTATATAAAAAAATTTAAAATAAATTTGTCTTTATTTAAAAAAAATGATACTAATTTATGGAGTTGTAAGATTTTTGATTAAATCTGCTCACCAAAATTTTGAACAAAGATTTTAGTCTTATGTTTAAAACTCTTGAATATATTTTAGCTTTGGTAAAATTTTTAAAAAAATAAGAGGTATAATAATGAATTTTTTTTCTAAAAGAAGTTTTCTAATGGTTTTATTTACCAGTTTTGCTTTTACTATGATGTTTTCTGCGAAACTTGATGTAGGTACAGACAAAGTTGCAAAAATTAATAACAGAGTAATAATCTTAAAAGAGCTCGAGAGAGAATTTGAACAAAGAAGCAAACTTCCAAGTATGGATGGAAGTCCAGTTACAAAAAAAAGCGTTCTTGAAAGTATGATTGATGAAGAATTACTTAGAAATGAAGTAAAAAAACAAAGTATTGTTTTAGATGAAAATCAAGTAAATGAACTTTTAGAACAATATAAACAAATGTATATCCAAGAAATGACAAAACAAAATCCAAGTTTTAAATTTACTGATGAAGAATATAAAGCATATATTCAAAAAGAAGTAAAAATTCCTTACGACAAATTTGTTGAACGAATTCAAGAGACTATTATGGTTAGACAATTTATAATGAAAAGAGCAGAAAAAAAATTAAAAGATGCTTCTGAAAAAGTATTTTCTGATAATGATCTTGAAAATTTTTATGACTCAAACATAAACGAATTTGTTATGCCAAAATCAGTTGAAGTTAAACATATTTTCTTAAAAACAGTTTTGGGCGATGGCAAAACATTACTTCCTGAAAGCGAAAAAGCAATTGTAAAAAAAAGAATAGATGATATTCTTGCAAGACTACAAAAAGGCGAAAGTTTTGATACTCTTTGTGAATTAAATAGTGAAGATGTTGAATCAAGAGATAGAAAAGATGCAAAAGGTAATTTTACAAGAGGCTATCTTGGTCCTGTTGCAAAAGTATCTCCATTTAGAGAAGTTTTTGGTGACACACTTTTAACTGCGTTATTTGGGCTTACTAAAAATACATACTCTCCAGTACTCGAATCAAAACTTGGTTATCACATATTTTATATTATAGATAAAAAAGACCAATATATAGTTCCTTTTAAAGATGCAAAAGAACGAATTTCTGCTTATTTTAGAATGAATGAACAACAAAAAGTTTTAAGTGACGAATTTTTAATAGTAGTTAAAGAACTTAAAACTAAAGCAAATATTGAATATTATATTGATATAAATAAATTATAAAAATTAGATAAACCGACGATTTAAATCGTCGGTTTTTTATCCCCTTTTTAAACATCCTGTTAAGCTAAGAAGTTTTAAAACACTAAGAATTAAGAATATTATGATAAAAATATAATATTTTGGCTTTATTGTACTTTTTGATAAATATCTCATTTTAATTGCATTTTTTTCTATTCTTCGTAGTGAACCTCTATTTATAGATACATAAAATTAAACAACATGAGGCATGAGTTTTTATGGAACATTTATTATACTTTTTACCAGACAACAAACCAAAAAAAGAAGTGGATATTCTACTAATAACAGGAGATGTTTTTATTGACCATCCATCTTTTGGTATTGCAATCATAGCAAGAGTTTTAGAAGCAAATGGGTATTCTATCTGTATCGCTTCACAACCAGAATATTTTAATAAGGAATATATAAATATTCTACCCACACCAAAGCTTTTTGTTGGAATAAGCAGTGGTAATCTCGATAGTGTTGTCGCAAATTACTCTGGCAATAGAAACACTCGTAAAGAAGATAGTTATTGCATTGATGGGAATGGTTTGTTTGCAAATGGACAAAAAAGGCGACCAGATAGAGCAACGATTGTTTATACATCTTTTATAAAACAGAAATTTAAAGAAATTCCAGTTGTTTTGGGTGGTTTAGAGGCAAGTATTAGAAGGTTTAGTCATTATGATTTTGTTCAACAAAAACTTCGTAAATCAATACTCGTTGACTCAAAGGCAGATATTCTTGTCTACTCAATGGGTGAAAAAGCAATCGTTGAAATAGCAAAAAAAATTAAAGAAAAAGAAAGTTTATTAGGTATAAAAGGTACAGTAATTAGATGTGGTAAAATAGATGATCAGATTTTAATTCAAAATCCATTAAATTTACCATCTTTTTCTGAAATAGAGCAAAATAAAGACTTATTACTTACAGCAACTCAATTGATAGAAGAAAATATGGTTTTTGATAAAGCTTCTATTTTGATACAAAATCAAACTGATATTAGCGTAGTTTCTTTTCCACCACAACCACCTCTTACAGAAGACGAAATGGATTTTATCTACTCATTACCATTCCAAAAGGATAAGCCTGATTATTGCGAGAGAGTACCAGCGTGGAATATGATAAAAGATTCGATAACAGTACATCGTGGGTGCTATGGAAAATGTTCGTTTTGTGCGATAACTTCACATCAAGGCTCAATAATTAGTAAAAGAAGCAAAAAATCAGTTATTGATGAAGTGCAAAAACTTGTGAAAACTAATTTTTTTAAGGGAACAATTACAGACCTTGGTGGACCTACTGCAAATATGTATGGTACTTATTGTAAAATAGGTTATTGTAAAAACCCCAATTGTCTTTATCCAGAACTTTGTAAGAATCTTATTATTGACAAAAATATTTATAAGAACTTACTTTGTGAAGTTAAAAAAATAGAAGGCGTTAAAAATGTTTTTGTTTCTTCTGGGCTTAGACACGATCTGGCATTACTCAAAAAAGAAGAAACTGAGTTTATTATAACAAATTGTACTTCTGGCCATCTAAAAATTGCACCAGAGCATATAAATGAAAAAGTGTTAAATTTAATGTGTAAGCCAAAAAATCAAGTTTTTATCGAGTTTATTGAGTTTTTTGAAGAAATCAAAAAGAAAAACCATCTCAAATTCTATTTTTTGCCATATATAATCTTATCTTTTCCAGGTTCTAATGAAGAATCTGTTAAAGAACTTGGTAATTTTTTAAATAAATATAATATTAGAACATATCAATATCAAGATTTTACACCAGTACCACAAACAATGGCAACAGCAATGTTTTATTGTGGGAAAGATTTGTCTGGCAAAAAAATAAATACCCTATCTCCATCAGTTTTAAGCAATAGTCAGAGAGAAATATTAAAAAAATATCTTACGGGCAGTAAATAAATAATGAAACTTAATTAAATTAATATTTTAACCACAGAATCACACAGAATTTCACGAAAAGAAAAGACCTGTTAGGTTTTAAACCTGTCAGGTCTATATCTCTTAATTCTGTGAATAAATGTTAAATCAAAATTCGGGTTTTTAGTTTATTATTTTATTTCATCAATATAAGCATCAAAACACCAGCCGATTTCGCCAGAAGATGTTTTAAACTTTGACCAAAATCCAGTTACTCCATTTATTGTCTCTTGCGAAC
>MIAN01000220.1 GCA_001829125.1 Spirochaetes bacterium GWB1_27_13
AATTAGAACAACATCAAGCGATTTTATAAAAAAATTATATTTAAATAGTAAAAAAAAAATTAATACTATTTAACAAAACAATAAATTTTATTGTATAATCTAAATAACTCGAATGTTGAATTATTATCGCTACCTCTATAAAAAAAATAATTATCCTGTACCATTCTGTGAAATTATGTGGCTAAAATATATAAATCCGAGTTAATTACAAAAAAATCAAGGAAAAAATATGAATGAATTAGAAATGTTAAGTATTCTATCAAAAACATTGAGATTTAGCAGTGAAAAACACAAAAATCAGAGACGAAAAAACTTAGACTCTACTCCTTATATAAATCATCCTATTGCGGTTTTTGATACCTTGATTAAATGTGAGGTTATAGACATTGCTACTTTAGAATCTTCCCTTCTTCATGATACAATAGAAGATACTGATACAACTCCAGAAGAATTAGAAAATAATTTTGGGACAGAAGTAAAAAATATTGTTTTAGAATTATCAGACAATAAAAATCTACCAAAAGAAGAAAGAAAAAAAATACAAATCGAAAAATCACCTTTTTTGTCAGATAAGGCAAAATTAATTAAAATGGCAGACCATTTTTGTAATATAAGCGATATTTATGAAGAAAAACCAAAATTTTGGACAACTAAAAGATGCTTACAATATGTGGAATGGTCAGAAAAAGTTATTAAATCTTGCATCGGATTAAATTCTAAATTAGAAGAAATTTATTATAATATAGTAAAAAAAACAAAAAATAAACTTAAATAATTAGTAACTGACTATATTTTTTCTCAAAACGTACATAAAAACTAATATTTTTTTAAATATTTATGAATTTATTCTAAAATATTTAAATATTTTAAATTATTTGTATTAATTTAAAAATATATAGTGCTATTAATAAAAAATAATGTTATATTCTATTTGTTGTTTAAATATAAATAACAATCATTTTCAGGAGATTTTATGTCATGTAGTATCTATGTAGGAAATTTACCCTACTCAGCGAATTCAGATTCGTTAAACGAGATTTTCAGTACTTATGGTTCTGTTGTTTCTTCAAGAGTTATAACAGATACAGCAACTGGTAGATCAAAAGGTTTTGGTTTTGTAGAAATGTCTTCAGAAGAAGAAGCGTCTGCTGCTATCAAAGAACTTGATAATGCAGAAGTAAATGGAAGAAACATCAAGGTTAACCTTGCAAAGCCAAAAGAAGAAAAGCCAAGATCAAGTGGAAGAAGAGATAATTATCGTCAAAATTATAGATAAATATTTTTTTTAAAACCAGCAGTGTAATTTTTGTTACACTGCTTTTTTTTTAGTAAAATCAAATACATTAATTTTATTTTAATTCAATAACATACGAAAAAATACAATGTTTTAGATTTATTGTGATAATTATTGAAAAAGAATAATTATTTGACTGATTTATAATATTATATTACAGTTTTATTTAAGACAATGCTCATGATAGTTTCTGCGATTTTATTTAGACTTCTAACCATTTGTATATTGCCTCGTTCTATTGCGACTTTTGGCATACCAAAAACTACTGAGGACTCTTGATCTTGTGCGATTGTAATACCGCCTTTTTGTAGAATTAGCCCAATGTTAGCCGCCCCATCTTTACCCATTCCAGTCATAATACAACCCAATGAGTTGCCTCCATAAACTTCTGCTGTTGACTCAAAAAGAACATCTGCTGAAGGTCTATGACCATTTACAGCTGGGGTTTCTTCAAGTTTAATTACTGTTGCCAACGCTCTTTTTTGAAATTTTATATGTTTGTTACCAGGTGCTATTAAAACCCTGCCAGCTTTTACAATATCATCATCTTCCGCTTCTTTAACACTAAGTTTACAAATTTTATCAAGACTTACAGCAAATTCGTAAGTAAACCCAGGTGGCATGTGTTGCACTATAACTATTGGTATAGGAAAATTTTCAGGAAATTTGGGTAGAATATCTCTTAGTGCATTAGGACCGCCAGTAGAAATACCAATAGATATTATGTTAATGTCTGGTATATTTGATACATTTCTTATATGTTGTGAAATTTCAACTTTTGGAAGAACTGGCATTTCAATCGGGGTTCTATTTATTTGATTTTGTATTTGAGATTGAATATCAGCACTTCCTGGCACATAAGAATTTGATTTTGCTAATGCTAAGACCATTTCTATTAATTTAGTACCAGTATCTTCGATATTTGAGCCAGCTTCGGTTGGTTTTAAAATAAAATCAGATGCACCCAAAGATAGAGCCTCTAAAGTAATTTTAGCTCCTTTTTTGGCATGAGCAGAAAGGATTATTACTGGTATTTTTATTCCAAGTTTTTCTCTTTCTTTAAGAAACTCAATACCATTCATTTCTGGCATTTCCAAATCAAGTATTATTATATCTGGTTGTAATTTATTAATTTTTGAAAGACCAAATTTTCCATTTATTGCTGTGCCTACAACTTCGATTGAGTCATTTTTACTTAATATTTTTGAGATAATATTTCTAATTACAGCAGAGTCATCTATAATCATTGCTTTAATCTTATTTATCACGATATTTACCCTCTTTTTTCATATATAAGCAAGCTTCACCAATCTTAGTAAAAATAAATTTTGTATTCATACCAAAGAGAGATTCTGAATGACCTATAAATAAATACGAAAAATCATTCATAGCATTATAAAATTTATTTATAACATCTTCCTGCCCTTTTGAATCAAAATAAATTATAACATTCCTACAAAAAATAACATCAAAACTTTTTAATCCAGAGTCATATTTTAAATTGTGATAGTCAAATCTAATCAGTCTTTTTATTTCATCTTTTATCTGATAGCCATCGCCAACCTCAATCATATATTTTTTTACATAATTTGGTGGAATGCCAGCAATTTTACTGCTATGATAAAAACCTTCTTTTGCCTTCATCAGAACATTAAAAGATATATCAGATGCAATTATTTCTATTTTCCAACTCTCATCAAGTTTTTCTTTTAAAACCATAGCAATAGAATAAGGTTCTTCACCAGTAGAACAACCTGCACTCCAAATTTTTATTGTTCTATCAGTTTTATTCTTTTTTAAAGCCTCAATGACTCCTGTTTCTAAAGCATAAAATTGGATAGAATTTCTAAAAAAACTTGTTAAATTGGTTGTGACTGCATCCAATAAGTTTTTTAATTCTGCATCATTTCTTGTTATAATTTTATAATATTCATCCAGAGTAGAATGATTTCCTTTTTTTAGTCTGTCTTTTAATCGACTTTCTAATATAGGTCTATTTACCTCTGTAAAATGAATACCAGATGAGTTATAAATTAAATCTCTAAATTTCTTAAAATCATTATCAGTTAGTTTTTCCAACATAAAAAACCTTGAATTCTTTCTAAATACAGTATATAATATATAACGGGTAATTGTAAATAGGAAATTAAAAATTATTTATAAAAATAAAAAAATATTAAATTATGTACTAAAATGTTGTATATAATTGTAGAATTATATTAAATTGAATTTTAATTTATTGTTTTGGCACTGAATTTCACGAAAAACATAGAATAGAGTTTTTCTATAAGATTCTGTGTAATACGTGGCTTAAATTCAAGTTTGAGTCTATATGGAGAGGTAGGATTTTATGCAGTATAATTGGGACGAAATTTTGAGGCATTCTATTGTTGATAACAAAATTAAGGCAAGTCATCTTCAGCACATTCCAAAATTGAAAGACTGCCAAAATTGGCAAGATGTTAAATTTTTGGGAAGAGTAAATTATAAATTTAAATATACAAATTATGAAGGTGGACTTATTAAATATAATAGTAAAATTTATTATATTAATTCAAAACAAATTCAGGCTGTATCAAATTATATAAAATGGGATACTTCAAATATAATAAATGTAATAGAAGATGCTGAATAGACATCTTGTTTTAAAAGATTGGCAGGTGGTCTTAACTCATTTTAAACAAATATTTTTTGTATAAAAAATAAATTGTATTCTTAAAAGGAAAAAAAATGAAAATTAAACTTCTTTTTTTGTTTTTACTTGTGAGTCTTATTACTTTTGCAAAAAATTCTAAACTGTGGGTTACATCAGTAGAAGAAGCAATAAAGATTGCAGGAAAATCTAATAAGGATATTCTCGTTGACTTTACTGGTTCTGATTGGTGCGGTTGGTGTATTAGGCTTGATAAAGAAGTTTTTTCTACAGAAAAGTGGGATAAAGAGGCTTCTAAAAAATTTGTTTTTGTAGAAATAGATTTTCCACAAAAAAAACAACTTTCCCCTGAGCAAAAAGAATATAATGCTAAATTACAAAGCGAATATCAAGTTCAAGGTTATCCTACTATAATTTTACTTGACTCAAAGGGCAAACCTTATGCTATTACTGGTTTTCAAGAAGGTGGCGTTGACAATTATTTAAAACATCTTGACTCATTGAGTTTAAGAAAAAAAGAAAAAGATGATTCTTTATCCAAAATAAAAACGTCAAAAAAGAATGAAGAAAAAATTAAAATCCTCGATGATCTAATAAATAAATTAAATAGCTGGGAAATCGCTAAATTTTATCCAGAATTAAAAGAACAAATAATAGCACTTGATAATGATAATAAATTTGGTTTTAAATCAAAATATCTTGCAGAAATCACACTTTTTTATTACGAAAAAAATGATGCTAATAAATATGATGAATATTTTACAGAGTTGAAAAAAGTCGATGAAAAAAAAGCAAATGGTATAATTACAAAAATTGAACTTTCACAAATTTACAATAATGACATTGTTTATAAAAGATGGAAAGAGGCAAACGAAAAACTTGAAAAACTAATTGCCCAAAATCCAGAAGGTGATGTAGGTCAAGAAATTTATTTTTATTTAGGGATTATCCAATACTATTTGACTAATATTGATAAATGTATAGAATATTTTGAAAAAGCAATTTCTCTGTCTCCAGATTCACAATTAGTAAGTGTAATTGAAGAAAATATGAGTTTTGTTAAAGAAGAAAAAAATAAGAATAAAAAATAAGTAGTTTTTAAAGACCTGTCAGATTTTAAAAACCTGACAGGTATATTTAAATTAAAATTTTATTCCAAAAAGAGACTAAAAACTTTTTTTACATCAATATCCCAGCTTTTTGAGACAAGTTGAAGTTTAATTACTTCTTTATCCATAACTTTTCCGTCTGCTTCAATTATTTCTATTGCATATCTTAAAATTTTGATTTTTTCATCTTTATCAAGATTGAGGTTTAGGAAAGCTAATGCTTGAGCATATTCTTCAAGTTCTTCGTTATTTGCATTTTCTTTAAAACTGCTAAATATAGAATCAAAATCCACTTTTAGATTTAATTTTTTGGAAATATCTTTGATTTTTTTTATTTCTGCGTCATGAATTTCATTATCAATATATGCAAAATTAGCAAGTAAATGAGCGATAGCAAGATCTTTTGTCATAAATTCCCCTTATTTTAATATTCTATAATTATTATATTGACAATTTTTAAAATTGTCAATATCTATAACAAAGATTAATCAGATTGTCATAGATTAAAATCTTATAATTACTTGATATTAAAGCAATTAGATTTTATTATTTCTGACAAATCTAAAACATTTCAGTATAGGTTTAAAATGTTTTATAATAGATTATTTATCATTAACAAAACTCATAGGTTGCCCAGTTGATTCAAGTACAGAAAGCCATAACTCACTTTCTGGCTCTAAAACTTTTCTTTTTGAAGTTGCAGCTTCTATTGGTAAATGTATAAACTCACCATTAAAATACCCAACAACAATACCTGTCTTACCAGCCATACCAGCATGAACTGCTTTTTGTGCCAACTGCAAACAAAATATAGAGTCATTTGGCGTTGGTTCTGTTGACCTAATAATATAACTTGGGTCAATGTATTTTATTGAAGTAGGAATATTTTCTTTATCAAAGTATTCTTTAATTTTTTCTTTTAAGAAAAGCCCTATGTCATTTAATTTTTCGTTTCCCGATGGGTCAAATCTTTTTTCTTTACCTTCAAAAAAGTACTGACCTGCACCTTCAGCAACAAGAATTACTGCATGTTCTGATCTTAACAATCTTTTTTTCAATCTTTCCAAAAAGCCTTTTGGTCCATCTAATTCAAAAGGAATTTCAGGAACAAGACAAAAATTAACATCATTTGAAGCTATTGTTGCATTTGCTGCAATAAAACCAGAGTTTCTACCCATAACTTTAACTATACCAACTCCATTATACGCACCCTTTGCTTCAATATGAGCGGAGTTAATAGCATCACAGGCTTTACTAAAAGCAGTTTCAGAACCAAAAGATTTATCAATATAAGAAATATCGTTATCAATAGTTTTTGGAATACCTATAACTACAATCTTTAAATTTCTTTTTTCTATTTCTTTTGCAATAGCCAATGCACCTCTAAGTGTACCATCGCCACCAATTGTATATAAAATATTAACATTTAGTTCTACAAGTTTATCAACAATCTCACCTGCATTCTGCTCACCTCTTGAGCTTCCCAAGATTGTACCACCTATTTTATGAATATTTTCAACAACTTTTGGGGTTAAATTAATTGTTTGATGATCATATTTATCAATAAACCCTTCATAACCATATCTAATGCCGTATGTAACCCTATTATGGTATCTGTAATAATTCATGTAAACAATTGCTCTAATTACAGAGTTTAAACCAGGGCACAAACCACCACAAGTTACGACAGCAGAAATAGTTTCACCTGGTCTAAAGTAAATTTTATCTCTTGCCCCTGCCTTTTCAAAAGATGGAATATCAACGCCCTTATTTTTCCATAATTCAAGGTCTTTTTGGGAATTTATTATTAAAACTCTATCATCATCATTAACAAAATTTACAGCCTCGCCTGGTAGTTCAAATGAAGGAGAATCATATTTTGACTCTCCAATCTTTTTTACTTGTAAATCAAAATTTAAAAGTTCTTCATAAGTAATTTTCATAAATTTTCCTTATATATATTATTTTAGCAATATAAAAAGTTTTAGAAATTTTGTAACTTTTGACAATAGCATAAGTTTTAATTTATCTAAAACATAACTAATTAACTATAAAGCTTATCCATATTTTTTGTCAAGAAAATATTATTTTTTTCAAAAATCCCTGAAAAAGAAAGTATTAAACTAATATTAATAATCCAGAATTTAGAATATCAAACCACAATTCGTTATTCAAAAAATCAAAAAAATTTTCTTGAAAATTAGTAGGGTATGTTTTTTCTATGTCAGAAATTTTTACTTTTTTGAAATCCTTATTGTATCTAATAGAAGATTGGAAAAGCACAAAGCAAAGCCATTCTCCAAGTTTTTGTGGCACTTCATACTCCAAATCTTCTTTATTTTGTGGAATAACAAAAATACAAAAACCTTTAGGTGCATTTTTTTTATAGATAAAAGGAATATTGCCAGTCCATAGTAGAAATCCATCATCTTTTATTTTTCGATCTTGATTTTTAATTATATCAGCAACAAAAGATTTTGATATATTGCATGGAATCTTTTCGTCAAACCACGATGCTATTTTATCATTAAGACATTTTCTATAATTAAAGTTGTAAATTGCTTTATTTAATCCATAAGATATAGAATCAACACTATTTTTGTTATTATCAATGTATTCTATGTCATTATTTGCAAATTTATTGATTTTTTTGTCTTTTATTGTAATATTATACTTTTGAGGATTATTATATATAAAACTATGAATTGTTAATGCAAATCTATGATAATAAGCGGATTTGATTAAATTATGATAAAAAAGCTGTCTAACAATCTCCAAAGAGTTTACCGTCTCTTCTTTTGTCTCTGTTGGAATACCATAAATCAAATAAGTATGTACTAATATATTATTTTTTGAAAAATTATTTAAAACTTGGATTGTATCATTTAAAGAAATCCCTTTATTAATTAATTGTAAAATCCTCTCATTTGCAGTCTCCATTCCACCAGTAACAGCAATACAACCAGATTTTTTCATCAAAAAGCACAAATCATAACTAAAAGCTCTATCAAACCTTATATTTCCCCACCATATAATATCTAATCCCCTTTTTAGTATTTCTATACAAAAATCTTTTATTACGGATGGAGGCATTGCTTCATCTACAAAGTGAAAAGAATTAATTTTTGTGTCTTTAATAATTTGTTCTATCTGGTCGACAAGAAAAATTGCATTTATCGGTCTATATTCATTTATATAAGAAAGAGTTGTATCGCAAAACTCACATTTTTTATGATAACAACCATAAGCCATTCGTAGCTTCAAAAAAACTCTTTCTGACCAGAGTCTGTGCATCTTATTTGTTGACTCATACAAAGTTAGATAAGATTCAATTGGCAAGTTTTTATAATCTGGAATCCCCAAGTCCTTGCTACATATATCTTTTTTATCCAGATCATTATAAAAAATAACTTTTCCATCCTCACATAAAAAAGTTCGGCAAAGTGCAAGTTTTGTAATTTTTCCTTCTATAAAGTCTATTAAACTAATTATTGGTGTTTCTCCGCTATCAAGGCAAACAAAGTCAACATATTTAAAAATTTTAGGTTCTGTTAAAAATTTTAACTCTGTACTAACATATCCACCACCAATGGCAATTTTAATATGAGGATAGTTTTTTTTGAACCAATCCGATATTTTTAATGAAGAAATAAGGTTACCTGGGAATGGGATAGTTATACAAACCAAAGTCGTTTTACTAAAATCATATTTTGAAAGGTTTTCATAAACAATTTGTGAAATCAAATCTTCGTTTTGCAAAACTTCGTCAATTTCATTAAAACTCGGTTGAGATTTTCCAAGCCTTTCGTAATAAGAACTTAGCCCAAAATTTGGTAAAACTGAGTCTTTTGCAAGGTCATAAATATCGTCTATATACAAAGATGCAAGATATTTTGCAAAATCAACAGTCTCTTCATTTTTAAAACTAAAATTTTTTAGAATATCAAACCTACTGTTTTCTGGTAAATATTCTCTTGTAACTATTTTATATGAGGTTAAATTATTTTTACCTTGTAAGAAATTTATTACACTATCTATTGTACTTATGTATTCTTCTTTTCTTTTTGTAAATCTAATAATATTTTCTGGGAATTTTTTGTTAGATTTTTCTATAATATCAAAAAGCCTATTTAATCCTTTAGCCGAAAAAAAATCAAGTGCGACTGCTAAACTCAAGTCAATTTGTGAGTTTGGAATATTAAAATTATTTAGAGTCCCTGCCAAAAAAGGATTAGCCGCATAAGGTGAAGAAATTTGAGTAAATGGAGGGGTGATTAAAACTATTTTTTGCATATCTATTTTTTTCATATAGTCTAATTTCAATTCTTTATTTGTTTCTACCCCATTAATTTATTATAAAAAAATAAATAAGTCAAGAAAAATAGCCAGATTGAACAGGGCATCTTTTCTCAATTTTATATTAATATATTAATTGATGAAAAATAACCATATAATTTGCTATTTAACTTTAATTCGCATTTTTAACCAAAATTTATCTAAAAAAATATTTATACAGTGTATTTTGTTACTTTATGAGAATATTTTATCTTTATAAATTTATTATTTATACTTTTCACAAAGGAAATACATTTTTAAGAGTTGTTTTTTTCTTAACATCCTAGCCTTTTAAGTAATAATATTTTTATGAAAATTTTTATTTTTTAAGTCAGTTTGAAAAAAAATTGACTTTTTATTGATTTTTTCTTAATATTATTTTTGAATTACTTTAAAAAAAGCGACATATTTTTTGTAAATAAATAAGGAAAAATAACAAATATGAATAAACTTTTACCATGTCTATGCTTAATTGCTTTTATAACTTTATCTGCTTGTACAAAAAAGGGGAGTTTGGAAATGGATAAAAAATATGAATTTGAATATACTAACATTGAAAATATAGAAATTAAAGGAGCTGTGTTTGATATTGAAATTGATGGAGAATCAAGGAGCAATGTATTTGGTACAATTGAAACAAGTGATGAAAGTCATAAATTGTACCACACTCAAAAAGGTAAAACCATGGAAATCTGGTATAAAAGACCTCTTTGGAAACTACCTTTTTTTAGAAAACATAGTTTAGTTTTAAAAGTTCCTTATTCAACAAATATTAAAATTGATAACAGTTCTGGAAAAGTTAATATAAAATCAATTAAAACCAAAAAAGTTGAAATAAAAGCATCTTCTGGCAATGTACTAATAAATAATATTGAGGCATTGGTTGATGTTAAGACAAGTTCTGGAAGTATCACTGCATCAAAATTATTATCCCAAAACAAAGTATCATTTAAAACGAGTTCGGGCAGTATTAAAATTGAAGATATAAAAGCAGATATTAAAATTGATACAACATCAGGAAAGCAAATTTATAAAAATATTACAGGTAATATTAACGCAAATGCAAGTTCTGGTGATATTTATATAGAATTTGAAAAAGGGGTTTTGGAATTAAAAACAACCTCTGGTAAAATAAGTGGTAAAGATATTACTATAACAGGAAATTCTTTTTTTAAAACAACTTCAGGTAATATTTCAATGGCTTTTAAGAATTCAATTGAGAATTTTACTTTTAATTTAAGAACAAATTCTGGAAGGCTTGAAGTCGGAGATCAAAGGACTAAAAACGAGTTAATAACTGGCAATGGAAAAATTAAAATAAAAGGAGAATCTTCTTCAGGAAGTCAAAACTATAACACAAATTAATCAGATTATCACGGATTGACACAGATTAAATCATGTAACTATATACAATAACTGTATTTAACTTTTTGGTATATCTATGTTTTTGGTATTGTAAAATAAAAAGTTGAACCTTTATTAATTTCACTTTCTGCCCAGAGTTTTCCTCCGTGAGCAGATATTATTTTGATACATATATTTATTCCAAGTCCAGTTCCTTTTTCTCCACTTGTGCTATAAGTTGTAAAAATTTTATATTGATCTAACATTGTCTTCAAATTTTTTTCAGCAATACCAATACCATTATCCTTAACAAAAATTAAAAATTCATCTTCTTTTTCTTCTAAGCTTACTTCTATTAAACCACCATCATTAGTAAATTTAATAGCATTCCCTATAAGATTTGAAAATACTTGAGCCAATCGCTCTTCATCAGCATAGATAGATAAAGAGTCTGATATTAAAAGATTTAATTTAAGATTTTTTTCGATTATTTTAAACTTTAACTCATCAACCATCCTTTTAACAGAATCAAACAAAATAAAATGAGTTTTATTAATTTTAATTTTACCTGATTCTATCATAGAAAGATTTAGTAAGTCTTTTATAATTTTAAATTGATGATGCCCTGCCTTGTAAATTTCTTTTAACATTTCTTTTTGTTTATTGTTAAGATGACCTATTAATTTACCTTCCAAAAGCATATCAGTATAACCAAGCATTGTCGTTAGCGGAGTCCTCAAATCATGAGAAACCATTGAAACAAACTCATCTTTTATAGTATTTAATTCTTTTAATTTTAAAATATATTGCCTTATTCTTAAACTTGATTTTACCCTTGCCATTAATTCAACATCAGAAAAAGGCTTTTTTATATAATCAAAAGCACCAGATTCAAGTCCAACCTTAACATCTTCATCTTCAGTCTTTGCAGTAATTAAAATTATTGGAATATCTTTATAATAAACATCTGCACTAAGTTTTTTACATACATCTATTCCACTCACACCTGGCATCATAACATCAAGTAATATTAAGTCTGGAGAAAAAGTCATAACTTTATCCATTGCTGATATTCCGTTATTTGCTTCTTCCAATATATATTGATCTTCTAATAAACCTCTAAGCAAAAAGATATTAGCCGTTTCATCATCAACTATTAATATTTTCATCTTTTTTTCGATAAGATTTTCCATAACAATTAATGCTCCTAAAATTGATCTTCAAGTCTTACAGATTCATCAGATAATTCTTTCATTAAAAAAGAAACAGTTTGAATTGTTTCAAAGAATTTTTCGTAAGCAGCTCTAACGCCGTCAAGGTCTTGAATAACAACTTCACCTCTTGTATTAATTTGATTTATTTTTTGTATCAAATCTTTAACCATAGGTGTTATTTTTTCAACTTCTTCAGCAGTTTGTGAAGAAAGTTTATCAACTTCATGTGCTACAATAGCAAATCCCTTACCAGCAGACCCTGCTCTTGCTGCCTCAATTGCTGCATTTAAAGAAAGCAAGTGAGTTTGGTCAGAAATATCTGTTATAGCATCAACAATTGGTGTAAAATTTTGTGAAAGTTTAACAAGTGTTTCATTAGATTTATTAACATTTACTATTGTATCATGAGTAATCGAAAAAGAATTATTTATTTCTGCGAATATCATTTTTATAGTGGTAATTTTATCATCCATATCAGCAATCGTTTTTCGTATTTTCACTGATAACTCTTCTAATATCATTGATTTTGAGTCCATATCTGCATTTACATAAAAATAGCAATTTTCTTTTTTGTTTAATCCAATTTTTATTGCGATTGCCATTTCCTTACAACCTCTATATCCACAGGAACGACAGTTTTTAAAATCAGATGGTTTAATTTTTTTCATTTCTATATAAATTTTTTCTATATCACTGTCTTTAACTCCTTCAAAAGCAAAATCTATACTTTTCCTTGTATATTTTCTTTCAAAAGGATTATTTTTTAATTGCTCTTTAAGTTTTTTGTATTTTTTCTCAAAATTCGCAACACCGCCATGTTTTTTTTGCAAGTCTTTTATTCTTTCATTTATAAAAAAGTCAACTTCATCTTGAGTAAATCGTTTTAGAGCAGCAGGTCCAAAACTACATCCTTTTTCACAATTTAGTACATCTACTATTAAAGGAGTATGTTTATTTTCTTCAATATTTTTTTGTAGTTCATTAAAATACTCGTCATAGACAATAGAGCCTTCTATTTTTCTTATGTTTAGAGGAATATTGAGTTCTCTCAATACAGTTTCTTTTAAACCACCTGGTCTTGAGAATGCAGCTGCTCTTTCTGGCTCAAATTCATCAAATTTATCTTCTGTTAAAGTCGATAACTCAAGTCGCCTATTTTTCATATATTCGACAATTTTTTGATGAGTAATATTGTAATTTATATAATTATTTGTGTTTCTATCAGAAATTTCATTTGCTTTTGCAATACAAGGACTTAAGAATGCTATTTCACCTTTAAAATTTTTAAACTCTCTTAAATATCTCGCCATCGCCATAGCAGGACTATCTACAGGAACCAAATATTCTAAAAGCTTAGGTTTATACATTTCTATGTATTTTACAATAGAAGGACAAGGTTGGGAGATAACACATTTTAACTTCTTTTTCTCTATTACTTCTATATATTTCATAACAGTTATTTCTGCACCAAAGCTTACATCATAGACTTTTTTTGCTTTTAGATAATTTTTTAGGAAATGTATTACTTTTTTATAATCACTACCCCACGACGCAATATGGGCAGGATCACAGATAAAAACTAAATTATCATGTGGTTTTGAAAGAAATTTCTCAAAATCATCTTTATAACCTCTTGCTTCATGAGTACAAGCCTCTATACATGCCCCACATTGAATACAAGTTGTATTATCAACAGTAACATAAAGTCCAGTTGCATTATTACAATACTTTACTGGGCATACTGCTATACACCTATTACAATTAACACATTTGTCTTTATCGACTGTTATTAAATCCATACAAGAAATTCCTTATAAATAAGAATATATTTATGAGTATAAATATAGAAAAAATATCTTTTATATTCAAGTTATTTTTATATTTTTCGACTTAAATCATTTTAATAGTTAATGTTTTTTTAAATTATGTGATTAAAAAAAGATAAGTTTCTCCTGATTCTAAACTCGGAGCAAGTTTTTGTCAAAATACTTAAAAATAGTTAAAATACTATTGACTTTATTTTTTTTATACATTATATTTGCTTATATGTGCAAATGAGCGAATATATTATAGAGGGTTATAAATGAAATATTATATTAAAAAATTAAAATGCCTCAGTGACGAAACAAGGATTAGAATACTAAAAGTAATTATTCAATCAAAAACTGAATTATGTGTTTGTGAAATAGTTGATTCATTACAAATTCCATTCTATACAATATCAAAACATATTAAAGAATTAAAAAATGCAGAAATTCTTTCAGAAACCAAAGAAGGTAAATTTGTATTGTATTCTTTTGTTGATAAAAAAGATGATTTTTTAAACAAAATAATTGATTTAATTAAATCAATACCAGATGAATTCTTTTCAAATGACATAAAATTATTAGAAAAAAGGCTTTCAATTAGAAATAATGGTAAATGTGTTGTTGGAATGAATGAAAACCAAAATTTATAGTAGGAGTAATTTAATGAAAAGTTGGAAAAAATTTTTAATTATTATTGCTGTCTTTATTGGCTTTTATTTTATACCATTTGATTTTGATAATGTAAAAAATGCAATAATGGAATCTATGTTTATGATGCAAGAATATGCAAAAGCCCATGTTCTTTTGTGTTTAATTCCTGCTTTTTTTATTGCTGGGGCTATTGGTAATTTTATCAGTCAAGGAGCAGTCTTAAAATATCTTGGTGCTAAAGCAAATAAATTTTTAGCTTATGGGGTTGCCTCAATATCAGGAGCAATACTCGCAGTTTGTTCTTGCACTGTGCTACCTTTATTTGGTAGTATTTATAAAAGAGGTGCAGGGCTTGGTCCTGCTATTGCTTTTTTGTATTCTGGACCTGCTATTAATGTTTTGGCTATTATAATGACAGCAAGAATTCTTGGTGTTGAACTTGGCATTGCAAGAGCTGTTGGTGCTATAATTTTTTCTATAATTATAGGGTTATTAATGCATTTAATTTTTCTTAAAGAAGAAAAAGCAAGAAATAAAGAGTTAGAACTCATGATTCCACAAGAAGAATCTGGCAACCGAAAACTTTGGCAGACAAGCTTATATATTTTTTCA
>MIAN01000221.1 GCA_001829125.1 Spirochaetes bacterium GWB1_27_13
TGGCTCTGGTAATTTGAATGTTAAGTCTTCCCAGTAAGAATTTATTGCAACATAGATATTGCTGTCGTCAAGTTGTTCTAAGATGTCTTGTTTTGAATAATTAAATTCTCCTGTACCATCTTTTTTTAGACGATTAATTTCTGCAAAAGTATTTATTTCTGAACCATCAAGCATAAAAGCAATAGCATGAGAATCTGTTCCCCAATCTGGTTTACCAACCTCTACACCATGCCAGCTTATATCTGGTGTATTATCTCCGTCTGCATCTATTCCAGTAAAAAATCTATGTCGCCTTAAAGCTGGATGATTTTTTCTAAATTGTATCATATATTTACAAAATTCAAAGAAATCCATATTTTTATCTAATAACTTCCAATTAATCCAATTTAACTCGTTATCGTGACAATATGTATTGTTATTCCCTTTTTTTGAGAATTTCATCTCATCTCCGCCAAAAAGCATAGGAGTTCCTTGAGATACCATTAAGATAGCAATTAAATTTTTCATTTGCTTATCTCTTAACTCAATAATTTCTTTATTATTGGTATCTCCTTCAACTCCACAATTCCAGCTTAGATTATGATTGTCGCCGTCTCTATTATCCTCGCCATTTTGTTCATTGTGTTTTTCGTTATAACTAACCAAGTCATTTAATGTAAAACCATCATGAGTGGTCATAATATTTATACTATGACATGGATTTCTATGTTCGTAGTGGAATATGTCAGAACTCCCAGATATTCTTTTTGCCATATCACCCGCTTTTCCACTGTCTCCTTTTATAAAAGACCTAACATCATCTCTATATTTACCATTCCACTCAGCCCAACGTTTTGGGAATTGTCCAACAGTATAAAGACCAGCAGCATCCCAGCTTTCGGCAATAATTTTTGTTTTATATAAAATTGGGTCTTCTGTAATTTCAGTCAAGACAGAATAATCTGGTATCCATTTACCGCTACTATCTCTTCCAAGTATTGCTGCAAGGTCAAACCTAAATCCATCGACGTGCATATCAACAACCCAGTATCTAAGACTATCTTTAATTAAATGTTTAACAACTGGATGATTACAATTTAGAGTATTCCCACAACCAGAATAATTTTTGTAATATCTTCCATTTTCGAGCATGTAATAAATAGAATTATCAAGCCCTTTAAAACTTACAGTAGGACCAGCCTCATTACCTTCTCCTGTATGATTGTAAACAACATCAAGTATTACTTCAATACCTTCTTTATGAAAAGCTTTAACCATCTCTTTAAATTCTTTTACTGCCTTTACTCCGTCTCTTTCTGTTGCATACCAAGTTTGTGGTGCAAAAAAACCCAATGATGAATAGCCAGTAAAATTAACAAGTTGTTCTTTTGTTACAGGATTTATCCTTGTGTTTTCAAACTCATTAAACTCATGAACAGGGAGTAATTCAACAGTTGTAATACCAAGTTCTTTAAGATATGGTATTTTTTCTATAAGCCCAAGATAAGTGCCAGGATATTTAACCCCAGATGATGGGTCTTTCGTAAAGCCTCTCACATGCAGCTCATAAATTATTGTTTCTGTTAGTGGAATATTTAGAGGTCTATCACCTTCCCAATCAAAATCATCATCAACAACAACTCCTTTTGGTGTACAGTTAGAATTTTTTTCTGTACTAAAAGATAAGTCGCCATATGGAGAAAAATATTCATAACCAAAAGATGATAAATTTTCCCACTTATAAGCACCGCTAATCGCTTTTGCATAAGGGTCTATTAAAAGTTTATTTACGTTAAATCTATGCCCTTTTCTTTCGGGCCAATATTCACCGTCAACTAAATATCCGTAATGCTGGCTTTCTTTTATATCATAAATAAAAATATGCCAAACATCACCAGTTTTGTTTCTTTTTTCGTCAAGTTTTATTTTATGAGAAGGGGAGGCATCCTGTGGTTTATTAAAAAGTAATAAAAAAATATTTGTTGCATTCCTTGAAAAGATAGCAAAATTACAACCTTCATGATCTAAACTCGTGCCAAGTAAATATGGACTCCCATCTTTAGTTTTGAGTCCTTCTTTAATTTCTACCTCTGCCATACAATCCCTTTCTAAAAATAAATTTATTGAAACTAATAAGAATTTAAATCGATTGTTATAAAATTATCATGAGGTGGCAAGTCGTTATACCAACCTTCAACTAAATCTTTTTGGAAATTTAGTAAAATCCGTCCCCAAAGTCCTACACCATTCGTATCTATTAGTTTTTTCGGTGAAATTTCATCTCCAACAAGATGAGATATATAAGCATCTGCTATTTGAAAAGAAACTATATCTATTTCATTATCTGTTAGTCCCAATCTTTTCAATTTTTTATTAACGGTTTTTATAGTACCATTTCTTATAAAGTCTTTTGAATAAGACGAAAAATCTGGATAATTTTTTATCGAACTAATAAATTTTGATTCTATTTTCATTTTATTATTTTTTGTTATTGATACAATCCTATATGGATTAGGATAACTAACTAAAGAGCCAGTTTCTATATCAAAAATAGTATCATCTTTATTAATTTTTTTTAATGTTATATCTTGAGCGTGAAAATGTCCAGTAAAAATAAAATTTAATCCATATTTTGTAAAAATTTTTGCTATTTTTTCATTATTATTTAGAATATATTGTCCATAATACTTGTTATTTGATTTATAATGTTCTAAAAGTCCATGGTGCATCATTCCAATCAAAGTTTTATTTTGTGATTTTGCTTTTATTAGAATGTTTTCTATCCATTTTAGAGTCTCGGCTCGTAGTTCTCCATCAGTTATAGGTTCTTTATCTAATTTATTCTTATACCACATAGAAGAGTCGATCGCCAAAAGCCACACTCCAGCAACTGGTTCTGTTACATAACTTAATGAAATAGGATCAACTTCTATTGCACTGCTATAACCAAATTCATTATAGATTTTAATAAAATCTTCTCTATTCACATTCTCAACTCGTTCTTTATTATCACCATTATATTTAAAAGAATGTCCATTTAAAATATCATGATTTCCATTTATTACAAAAACTTTTTTTCCACTGTCAGTAATGAGTTTTAATTTTTCACTAAGTTTTTGATGATTTATTTTTTCACCATCTTTTGTCATATCTCCACAAATTATAACAAAACTTGCATCTGAACTTAGAATATTTTCTATTACTTTGTCAGTAATCTCTTCGCTTTCAATAAGAGTTTTTCTGTCACCTGCAAGGTATTCTTCAAACGCTGTCCCTTCTATACCAAGAGATTTATCATAATAATGAATATCACTTAAAACTATAAATTTCAACTGAGGGAATTTTCTATTTTCTTTTGAATAACATAAAAATATTAAAAACAAAGATAATATAATAATAATAATTTTCTTCATAAAACATCCTAAGTAATAATATCAAAATGTTTTAATTTTGTCAAAATTTTTAGAATGACACCACTTCAATATTAAAGTACAACTTTTATGGGTAAAAAACAGATTTTGGGTTTGTCCCTTTGGGACAGACATAGTTTTATGGTGTAAACTCCATTGAAAAAATGCCCACTATTTTTCAATTTACAGCATAATTTATTTATTATACAAACTATTAACTGGTTTTAGCGATAACTAAGATTAGTTAAAAACACGAAATATAACAAAAAAATATGATAAGAAAAGAATTTTTATTAAAAACTCCAATAAATTTAAAAAAATCATCTTTTTTATTGAAATTTTATCAAATTATTAATGTTTTTCGTGTTAAAAAAATTAATATGTATTGTTAAAAATGGTTAATAGTTGGCATAAACTAATTATTCTATTAACAACTGTATTCTACTGATTTGCCAAACATTAAAATTAAATTAAAAAAATATTAATTCTTTTTAAGATACAATGGGTTTTATCAAATTATCGATTGACAAATTTTTAATTAAAAATATAATGGCAAAATAAAAAAGGAATGTGGTAATGAAAATTCTTGTTGTTGATGATGAAATTAAAATTGCAGAGTTTATAAAACTTGGACTTAAAGAAGAGGGATATGTTGTTGATATAGCAGGTGATGGTGAAGAAGGGTATTTTTTAGCTAAAAAAAACATATATGATTTAATTGTTTTAGATTTAAACCTACCAAAAATGGACGGCATTGCTGTCTGCAAAACTCTAAGAAGCGAAAAGATTTTTACTCCTATTTTAATGCTTACTGTTAGAAATAAGGTTTCTGATAAGGTAAAAGGGCTTGACTCAGGGGCTAATGACTATTTAACAAAACCGTTTTCTTTTGAAGAATTTCTTGCAAGGGTCAGGGTTTTACTTAGAAAAAATGATAATTTCAAAAACACTGTTTTAATAGTAGATAATCTTGAGTTAGATTTGCTTTCTCATAAAGTTAAAAGAGGTGATGTAGAAATAAATTTAACTACAAAAGAGTTTAGTTTATTAGAATATTTGATGCAAAACGCAGGCTCTGTTGTTACGAGAGTTATGATTATAGAAAAAGTGTGGGAATATGATTTTGATAGTTTTACAAATGCTTTAGATGTTTATATCAATCACTTAAGAAAAAAAATCGACCAAGGATTTGAAAAAAAATTAATCCATACAGTAAGAGGTCGAGGTTACACAATAAAGGGATAATATGATAATAAAATCTATTAGAATAAAGAATCTTATTACTTTTCTTTTTATTTTGACAATTCTTTTTTTTGTAATAGGGATTCTTTTTTATAATAATATTCAGAATAAACTTTATGAAGATACTGATTCTTTTCTTTTTGCTACTGCTGTTAGTGTTGCAGACTCTATTAACACTCTTTGGGAAAAAGAAGGGACAAACACAATTAAACAAACAATCCGCCAATACTTTTTCAAGATAATTAGAAGTTGGATTACTCAATCTGCTAAGGACGATCCAAAATTATTAAATATTATTGTCCAAATTTATGACCCAACCTGCAAGATCATAGCTTCATCAAGGAATATTCCAACCATATTAAATCTTTCTGAGACTGCAAAGAGTCAAATCTTTAATTTGAAAGAATATTACGAAGATATTAATATTGAAACAAGTCCTGGGCGTTTTATCACAGTAAGATTTTTGGCAAAACCAATTGTTAAAGACAAAAAAATTGATTATATTGTTAGAGTTGCTATTCCACTAAGAACTTTGAATGTTGCACTGACAAATTTAAAACTTTATTTACTACTCATGTTGCCAATTTTAATAGTTTTTATTGGTGTTGTTGGAATTTATTTAACAAATTTAACTTTAGAACCAGTAAAAAAGATGATTAAAACAATGAGGCAAATTACTGCTGGAAATTTAAAATTACGGATAGAAATACCAGAATCAAAAGATGAAATTAGAGACCTTGCAGAAACGTTTAATAATATGATAGAAAGACTCGAAAAACTTTTTTCTTCACAGCAACAATTAATAGAAGACTTATCTCACGAAATAAAAACGCCTCTTTCTGTAATAAAAGGTCAAAGTGAAGTCTTTATAAGAAGAGAACGAAAAATTCCAGAATATAAAGAATTATTGTTAAATAATATAGAAGAAATAAATAGAATAATCAAAATAGTAGAAGATTTGTTAGTTGTTTCTCTATTTGATAGCCAAACAGTAGAAATAAATTTTAAAAATATTAAACTTGCAATCTTTTTGGAATCAATTGTTGATGATATAAATATTTTTGGTGAAGAAAAAAATATAAAAGTTGTCTATTCTCATAAAAATGATCATACAATACAAGGAGATGAAAATCATCTAAAAAGTTTGTTTCTAAACCTTCTTGAGAATAGTATAAAATACAGTTTTCCAAACGGAGAAATTATCGTTAATTTAACAAAACAAGATAATTTTGCAAAAATAGAAATATCTGATACTGGTGCTGGTATTCCTGAAGAAGAACTTCCTTATATTTTTGATAGATATTATAGAGTAATAAAATCTAAAAAAGACAAAGGTTTTGGAATAGGTTTAAGCATTGTTAAGTCAATCGTAGACTTACATCAAGGCAAAATAGAAGTCAAAAGCAAAATAAACCACGGAACAACTTTTATTATTTATTTGCCACATAGTAGCTAGGGATTTTTTATCAACTATTAATAAATTTTAGCAATAGATATTAACTTTTTTAATACGAAGTTTACGAAAAATTGGATAAAATTTTAATAAAATAGAGAATTTTTTTAATCTATTGGAGTTTTTAATCATAATTCTCTTTTTTATTATATTTCTTTGTGGTTTTAATTAATTCTTGACGCAATATTATTATGATTGCCATTTTAAAAATGATTGGGTATATTTTATTCAATCTAACTTTCTATTTTGAGGAAATAATAATAAATCCAACTTAATATTTTTTCTTAAATAAAGAAATTACTATTAAAACAAATATCAATACACTCATTGTTATAAAAATAGAGATAGTAGTAAAAATATCACCAACAAATCCAAGTATTGTAGAAAAAAATACTATTCCAAAAGTGTTTACTGTAATAAATGTATTATTTAGGATAATTTTTTCGCTTTCTTTGCCTGAGTTTACAAATGCTGTACTTAGAGTAGGAAACAAAAGCCCGTGAGATATACCGTAAAATCCGCCCATTAAAAGTAACTGATATTTTGAACTTAAAAATAAAATACCCACCATAGGAGCTAACATACAAAATAAAGAAAAAAAGATAATATTTTCTTTTTTGTGTTTATCCAATAAATTTGAAAAAAATATTCTAACAAAAATTATAATTATAGAAAATGGTATAAAAAACATCGAAAGGTTAGCAACTCCAAGCCTCTCCTTAGAAAAATTTGGAATAAATGATGCAAAAATACCAAATGTGCCACCAAAGATTAAAGCCATCACAATTAAATAAAGTAATTGCCTTCTTTTTATAATATCAAAAAAAGATAAATATTCTTTGAATTCTTGAAATTTTTGTTTATGTTTTATAAATAACACTAAAATTATAGTTATTGCAGAAAAAATAGCCGAAAGTATAAATAAATACTTTGAATGATACCTCTTAATTATCAATTCGCCAATAAAAGAGCCTACTGGATTTGACATGACTCCAGAGATTCCAAATAAAGCAAAACTACTTGCTCTTTTTTCTTTGGGTATTATATCAAATATAATATTTGAGTGCATCGTATATCCAAAAGAAAACGAAATAGCAGCAACAAATCTTAAAATTAAAAGCATTATCAAGTTATCAAAAAAGTAAAACATACTAATAATTGATATAAAAAATAATAAGTATCCAATAAATAATGCTTTTTTTTGATCTATACGACTCGTAAATCTTCCAAAAATAACAACAAAAAACACTAAAACTAAAGAATTAATATTCATAAAAAAGCCAATATAACCTTTAGTCGCCCCAATTGATGATAAATAAGGAGGAAGCATATTTAAAGACGCATGACTTACAAAAAAGAAAAAATTTAAGAAGAATATTAGAATAAATAGAGATGAGAAACGGGTGTCTTTTAATTTTTCCATGGTTTAATTTTTATATTTAAATTACATCTGATTGTTATGAGGCTGTCAAGATATGGAAACAATGAGTATCTACCCATTGTTTCCATTTGTGGCATTTTTATTATAAATCCCTAATATATAAAGTCTTTATTAAAATCTTCGTTAAAATGAGCAAAACCTGATAAATCTAATTTCTTTTTCTTTCGTCCTTCAAGATAATTACCAGTTTCAAAAAGATTAGAAACATGAGTATTTTTAAATCTTTCTTTATTTTTTCTAAAAAAATCTTTCCAAATAGCAATATAACCGTCATGAAGTTCTTTTGCACTAATGTTATTTGGTTTAAAAACAACATGAGCATTGTTATAGTAAAACCAATCTTTTGTGAGTAATCGTCCTTCATCTTCCATTTTCTTAAACCATGGAGAACCTGGGTATGGTGTAGAAATTGTAAACTCACAGTCAACTATATTGTTTCTTTCAAGATAACCCATTGCTCTATCGTAAACATCAGGCCCATCAAAATCACTTCCAAAGAAAATAGAAGGGATTATTTCAATGCCAGCATCTTGACATCTTTTTGTTAGTGCATCACTTTCAAATGTATATTTTGCAAATCTTTCATTGAGTTTTTGAGGTATTACACTTGAAAAGTTATTTAGTGTATAATAGAAACTGCTTATTCCGCTTTGTCCCATAAGTTCTATAAAACCAGGTATTTGCTTTTCTCTATTTTCAACATCTATCGGATTTGTTGCAAGCATAAATTTTTTACCACTCTGTTTAAAGACAGAAAGTAAGTTTAAAATAAATTCTTTTGAGGTAAACTGCATTATCGTATTACAAGGAACATATAATGTCTCAAAAGATGTACTTTGAATATCTTTTAATATCCAATCAAAATCAAAGACTCTAACTTTTCTTCCTTCTGCTCTTGGTTCTGTGTAATCTAATGCACACCAATTACAGTAAAGTCCACAACCTCTAACACAAACTAAAGTTCCAATATCCATTGGATAATTTGATTCATGAACAATAGTTCTTTTTGGTAAGGGAAGGTTTTTTACATCTATAATAGATTCATTAGAATATTTTTTTCTTGCTTTACCTTCTTTAAATTCTTGTAAGAATAGTGGCCAAGTTTTTTCTCCTTCGCCAATAAAAACATGATCACAATATTTTAATGCTTCATCTGGATTATTTGTGATATGTTTGCCACCCATTGCAACAGGTACACCTCTTTTTCTGAATTCGTTTGCTATAACAACAGCTCTTGAAAATTGAGGCGTAAAAGAGCTAATCCCAACTAAATCAACTTTTTCATCGAAATTTATATCTTCAAATTGATCATCAACAAATACAATTTCATGTTCATCAGGAGTATTAGCAGCTATATGAGGTAATCCAAGTCCTGGAATTGAAGCGTATCCCCATAAGTATCCTTTAGCATTATCTTCGAGTTCTGGGTGGCTTTCGACATGCTTTAAGAAGTTCGGAAAAATTAACATAATTTTCATAAAATCATCCTTAATTTACAAATATTTACTTATCAGTCTAAAAAAGATTATTAAGAAATATACTTAAAATGTTTTTAACTATAAATTTTATAAAAAACTATAAACAATTTTAATTATGTATATAGATAAAATAACTCTAATACATTTTAATGTGCATATTGACTATCAATATAAGATTAGAATATTTTGATATAATATATACATTTTTTTTAAAATTGAAAACCTTTTTTTTAAAAAAAACGAAAAGTTTTAGTATATAATTGTTTTTTTATTTTAAAATTACTATAATTACTATAATTATAATAGCAGGGATTTATATGAAGATTGATAAATTATTCTTTTTTACTATTAAGGTGTTTTTTCTAACTTTACTTTTTACATCTTTATTTGAATTATTAAAATTTTACTTTTTTCATCATATACATACTACTTATTTACATATATCTACAATTTTATTTGTATCATTTCTTGGGGTAATCTTTTCTACAATTTCACATACAAAATATATCAAGCGTTTTAAAGAAAAAAATGAAATACAAAAAAACTATGAGGATTTGGTTGAGTTATCAAATAGTATAATATTAAAAATGAATGCTAATGGACAAATTTTATTTATAAATAATTTTGCTGTATCTTTTTTTGGTTATAAAAAAGAAGAGATAATCGGAAAGAATATTTTAGAAACAATAACACCAAAATACAATAGTGCTGGCGAAAATCTCGAAAATATGATTAAAGATTTACTAATAAATACTCATAAATACGAAATAAATGAAAATGAAAATATTTTAAAAGATGGGACAAGGGTATGGATTTCGTGGACAAATAAAGCTACTTTTGATGAAAAAGGAAATGTAGTTGAAATATTATCAATCGGAAATGATATTACAAAAACAAAGAAATCTGAGGATGCTTTAAAAAACTCAAGAAATTTTCATATAAAACTTATAGATGATTTTCCAAATCCTATATGGATTGCTAATTCAAATTTAAATTTTACTTATTTTAACAAAGCATGGTTTAATTTTACAGGAAGATTTTTGGATGAAGAAATAGGAGATGGATGGCTAAGTGGCATTCATCCAGAAGATTTGGACAATTATTTATATCTTTATCATAAAGCATTTGAAGAAAAAAGTACTTTTAATATGCAATTTCGTTTAATGAATATAGATAATCAATATCATTGGATTGATGTTTTTGGGATACCTATTTTTGATGAGGATGTTTTTTGGGGATATATTGGCTCTTGT
>MIAN01000222.1 GCA_001829125.1 Spirochaetes bacterium GWB1_27_13
ATCAATTTAATCCTCAGGGTGGTACACTAAAACTGAATTTTAGATGGTACACTAAAATTGAAATTGGTGGGTCACATTAGATGAATTTTAGCAATAGGAATCCAGAAAAAGGATTGATTGTACATTCAGATAGAGGTTCGCAATATAGTAGTGATATTTATAAAGAGGAATTAAAAAAGAATGAATGTATTCAGAGTATGAGCAGAAAAGGGAATTGTTGGGATAATGCTTGCGTAGAAAGTTTTTTTCATCTTTTAAAAGTAGAGGCATTAAATGATTTAAAGTTTAGTAATATTGAAGAAGTTCAATATGAAGTATTTAAATATATTGAACATTTTTACAATAGGAAAAGAATCCATAGTAGTTTAAATTACAAAACACCTATGGAGTTTGAAAAAGATATTAGTGCTTAACTGATTGTCTAATAAAATGGGTAAAGTTCATAATATGTTTCAGGTTCAGAATCCTTATGGGCAGGTTACTAAACATATATTTGTAGGTGAAACTCGTATAGCTTCTCGTGTATCTGGTTTTGACCCATTAGTGGTAGACTTTAACGATACTTTCTACTACCATCCTGACCATTTAGACTCAACAAGTTTTGTATCTCGTGCTGATGGTAGCGAATTTGAGCAAATTGAGTATACGCCTTATGGGGAAACTTGGGTACAAGAGGGGGGTAGTAATCATAAAATTAGGTACATGTTTACTAGTAAAGAATTGGATGAAGAGACGAACTTATATTACTATGGTGCTAGATGCTATGACCGTCACAATGGATTGAAAGAGCTTCGGCTAATGGAGGTGTATTGGTTTATTAAGCCTTAAAATAAGAGAGGAAATTATGTCTATTGACAAAGAATATATTAATTTTATTGAAGAAATAAAAGAATATCTAGATAATGATATACAAATTTCTTTATTTCCTAGAAAATTTAAAAATGATGGTCAAATAATTCATATTAATTCAGAAAAATTAAAAATGAATATGATTTATGAAAGAAAAGAGAATACGATTAATAAATCAAATAAATTGATTGATTTTGAGTTAAGATATGTTGATGAAATTGAAACATTAAATCTTCAAATATCCAATTATAAAGTTAATAATTTTTTAATTGATCTGAAAGAAATTATATTAATGTTTTTTAAATATCAAACAGAGGTAAATGAAATTAAAAATTATCTAAACAAAATGATGTTAAAATACCATGACCTATGCAAAAACTAATATATCAAAAATATAGGTGGCTAAAAAGGTTTTGGGTTAAATTTTTTGAGACTGTAAAAAAGTCTGTGTAAATCTCAAAATACCTTTGAAAAAATCAGAGGTATTTTTTTATTCCACCTCTTTATATGCTCTTCCCAAAATATTTCTTTTGACGTAATCAGTCCTTGTTTTTTCTCTGATTATGTCATTTCATTTCTATATTTCAAGGTGCTGTTAAATGAGCGGTTACACAATTTATCTCATATTTTTCTTGCTTTTTATCAAAATTTTAATTATATTGTAACTGTAAAATTACCCAAAAAGGGGATGCACTGGTTTCGATTGGAACTTTTGTACTTTGAAGTTTGCATGCAAGCAGGGCGGGCTGCTTTAAACAACTGCAAAACAATAAACGCTAATAATAATAATTTAGCTTTAGCAGCTTAATCTGCTACGGTTACCTGAGGAGTTTTCACTGTACTACGACGGATAACCGAAAGACAAACGGTGATAGTCCTTTAGATGCTCTTAACATAGGATGAAAATATAAGAGCTGCTGTATTTGATAGGTCTGTCAGAGTCCAGTCAGATACTTAAGATTTAAATCTGAATAAGCGTGTAGGATGCTTTGAGGGCGAGTCTCAAGACGCGGGTTCGATTCCCGCCATCTCCAAAATTTAAATGTTCATATTTGATAATTAGAAATTCTTTAAAGAAAATTAAAATTGGATTTTTGATAAAAAAAGATTCTTTTTGGTCATTTTGTAAGAAAGTATAACTTTAAATAAAAATTGTACTCTACTCAAAAATCAAATAAATTAGTTTCTTCTAAAGAATTTAGGTTTTCAAATAGCATAAAAAGTCTTTCTAAGCCTAAAGCAATGCCAGATGACGGTGGCAATCCAAATTCTAATGCTCTCAAAAATCTTTTTGGCATACGAAGATTAATTAAAGAATTATTTTTTTTACGAAAATCTATAACTTCTTTAAAATTATTTTGTTGCTCAACTGGATTTATTAATTCACCAAAAGCATTTGCTATTTCAATACCACAAATATAAAGTTCAAATCTTTCTGAATAAATAGGATTATCTTCACATCTTTTAGAAAGTTTTGCCATTTCAAAAGGATATTCATATACAATCGTAGGAAAATCGAAGCCAAGATTTGGCTCTATAAAATTTAGAAAAAATCTAAAAAATAAATCTTCTTTATTTAAAGAATTATCAATAATCTCATTATTCTTTTGATAAAAAAAATTCTTTATATCATTAATAAATTGTTGTTCATTATTAAAATAATTATCTAAGTCTATGTTATGTTCTAAAAATAAATCTTTTACTTTAACTTTTTTAAATTCAGTTATATAACATTTATGATCTTTATATTCGATGTAATCTCTTCTATATAAATTTTCTCCAATAAATTTTATGTATTTCTCACAGTCTCCCATTATAGAATAATAATCCTCGTAAGCTTTGTACCATTCTAACATAAAAAAATCTGGTCTATGTAGAGTCGAATTTTCACCTTTATTTCTAAATGTTTTTGCTATTTCAAAAATTTTTTCTAATCCACTGCTTAGTGCTTCTTTTAAAGAAAATTCTGGCGATGTAGGAAGGTAATATTTTTTTCTTCTATCATTAAAATTATAATAATTAGTTTCAAAAGGTTCTATATGAGACTCAATACCAGGTGATTCTACAAGGGTAGGGGAATGGATTTCTAGAAAATCTTCAGTTATAAAAAATCTTCTTGTATGTTCAAAAAATAATTGTCTGTTTTTTAAAATTTCTATTAATTTTTTATTGTTTTTATTTAATTTGAAATAAGGAGACCTTTGGTTTGTTGTTGGATTTTTTATAACTGAGTTTAAAATTTTTATTTCATCTATAAAAAAAAATTTATCTTTTTGCTGAAATTTTATTTGTATAATATCACCAATTTTTACAGCATTGTTTTGTGTTATCCTAAAATAAAATTTATTAATACCACTTTGGTCTGACAAATATATAGATGTGTTATCTATTGATTCTATTCTACCAGAAACAAAACCTTCTTTATATTCATGGATTCTTGCAATGTTTAGTCTTTTATTATGTTGCATATAATTTTACCTTTCAAGTGTAATTACAGCTGAAATAAAGAATTTTCGTCTTCTTCTTTTGATATTGGCTTTTCTTTTTTCTTTTTTTCTGGTTTTTTATTTATTTCCTCTTCGAATTCAATTTTTTCTTCTTTTATTTCTTCTTGAATATCTGGTAAATCAGTTGATTTTAATATTTCGAGTTTTTGTTCAACATCAGTAAGTTTTTTTTCACAAAATCTACTCAATCTTATACCTTCTTCAAAGAGTTTCAACGAATCGTCTAAGCTTAATCCGCCTTCTTCGAGTTTTTGCGTTATTTCTTCCAATCTTTTTAAAGAATCTTCAAAATTAAGTTTTTTTATCAATTTTAGTCCTTTATATTCAAAAATTTTACTCGTCAAAGCGAGTTCAAGTCATTTTATCAGAAACTATAAAATTTATAAGACAAATTTCACTTTTTTTATTCTATCCAGCTAATCCGTGTTATAATCTGTCCCAACAGTTGTTATAAGTTTCATAATCATAATCACTAAATAAAACAAATTTTATTTCTTTATAATTATTCACTTCATTTTTTAAGAAGTTAATTACAGTATTTATCGCAACAATACAAGCTTTTTCGATTGGATACCCATAAACACCTGTACTAATCGAAGGAAATGCTATTGTTTGTATATTATTTTGTACTCCAAGTAATAGGCTATTTCTGTAAGCATTTGAAAGAAAAGCCTCCTCATTTTTAGTTCCGCCATTCCAGATAGGACCAACAGTATGTATTACAAATTTTGCCGCTAAATTTCCACCACTCGTAATAACAGCCTCGCCTGTAGGAAGCCTTCCTATTTTTTCTACAATTTTTTTGCATTCGTCAAGGATAATATATCCGCCAGCACGATGAATCGCTCCATCAACTCCGCCTCCGCCCATTAAACTTGAATTTGCAGCATTTACAATAGCGTCAACTCGTTCTTTAGTTATATCATTTTTAATTATTTCTATAATAGTATCATTAATTTTTTTTTGCATAAATAAGCCACCAAATTATCGATTTTTTTACTGTAAAAAATATAACACGGATTAAATTATACCAAAATGTTTCAGCTTTGTCTGAAATTATAAAATCTAATTACTTTAATATCAAGTAATTATACGATTTTAATCTGTATAATCTCTTACAATATAATTAATTTATGTTTTAAAATATACCTAAAATTTTTGATTTTGTCAAAAAATATAACACAGATTAAAATGAAAGCACCTTTTTTAGAAAATTTACATCCAAATCCTTAGGGACAGAGTTTTTTATTATTTCCCAAATAATTACTGAAAAAATAAAGATTTATTTTCTTTTTCCCATTTGAGGCTTCTGTGAAAATCTGGGTCTATATTTTTTAGAATGTCGTAAAATTCTTTATTATGATATGAAGAAGTTCTTGGGTATAATTCATAATGTATAAAATGTGCTATCTCGTGATATAAAACAGAGTAAACAAAAAAATCAGGGACTTTAAGGTTATCCAAAAAAGGATGTATTCTAACTAAATTTTTAGTCCTCGAAAAACTACCAAATCTCATAGAACGTGTTCGATTTTTTGTATTTCTACCCCATGTTAGGACTAATCTACTAAAATCAACATTTTTATATGTTTTTTCTATGTTTTTTATTATATTATCAAAAAATAAAGATATATTTCTATGTTTAAAAGAATGGTTTAACCTTATTTGTCTTGTTGGCTGATGTTTTTGATAAAAATTGGCAAGCCTATCTTTCGTTTCTTTTAATTTCTTGTCTTTTTTATCAGAATTTTTTATGAAATAAATAATGTCATATATTACATTTAAGTCTGATTTTAAAAAAACTGGATTTATATTAATTAAAGTAGAAAACAGCCTTTTTTCGATAGAAATAATTGATTTTTTTAATTTTTTGATATTTATTACAGAGTTATAAGGAAGGAATTCTTTAATTTTAGTTACAAAGTCATCTTTTTCCAAAGATATTTAACCTATGCCCTTAAATATTTAAGGCTCTCTGTAATCAAACAGAAAGCCTTTCATATCGACAATATAAAAAATTGCCAACATATACCTTAAAAACTATAAAAAGTGTTTAAGTATATTATTGGGTCTTCATGGATTTGAACCAAGGACCCGCTGATTATGAGTCAGCTGCTCTAACCAACTGAGCTAAAGACCCCAACAAAGATGTAAGGTTTATATAATTATTTGTAATTTTTGTCAATACTTTTTTTTTGTTTTTTTTAAAGATTCTTTTTATAACACAGATTTATCAGATTGTCACAAATTACACAGATTAAAATCATGTAACTACTTGAATTAGATTTTATAATTTCTGACAAATCCGAAATATTAGGGTTTAACCATATCTAACAATTTTTTATCAGGTATAGATTCTTCTATAATAATATTAACTAACTCTCTTTCTGTTCCAAAGATAAAACATTCTAAAAGTTTTGCAACATAAGGACGAGCGTGCTGCATTGCCATTTCCAAACTAAAAGAATCTAAAGGGGACAAATAAACTCTTGATTTAATTATTAATGGATTATCGTTATTCACTTGTAAATATCTTTTTCCTTGAATATTCTCAAAAAAAATATCATAAGCTGCTTTTTCGAGTTTATTCATCTTAATATCGCCGTATAAATTTGGAATATTTGACATTTCTTTTTCATTCCACACATTAACAGCAACATCGAGTTTGGTATTTTTATCTTTAGCACCAACAAATCTATTGCAATTATTTTTAAAAACGCTATCAGAATATTTTGCAAAATTTTCATTCCCAGCCGAAGGTCCAGCATAAGAATAAATGTAAATTTCTGGTTTATTCTCAACATTCCACTTATCATTAAGCCATAGACCAAAAGTAGAAGACAAAAGCCCGCCAAGACTATGTCCCGTAACATAAATTTTCATCTTTTGACCAGCTGGGAGTTTTTTATTTTCATCTATAAGAAAATCAAATATTGATTGATCATTATGTTTTAATTTATTAACTGAAATATTCATAGAAAGATTTGCACCTTCAGAAATTGCTGGTATTTGATCAGATGGGTTGATAAAATCATCTCCTGATGGATTTTCTTTTGGTACTCTGTCCCACCTAATTAGATTTTTTACAGCAAAATCTTGATTGCACCAAGAGTCAACAGAAAAAAAATTAGTTCCTCTAAAAACAATAAAATAAGTAGGGTTTTTATCAGTACTTTTTACAATATAAGCAAGCCCTTCCTTAATAATAGAATCACCATTATAATAAGCAGGTCCCCAACAAACAGAAAAATCCTTGTTAAGATATTTGCTTATCAAACTACAAATCCTATCTGGCGTTAAATAAGCCATAAACGACAATAAAAGTGTATTTTTTTCTAATTTATCACACATAAAATCCTCCATCTTTCTATTAAATCGAATTTCGATTAAAAATAAATTCTTCATTTTTAATGATATAATATTGTAGAAAAAAATCCAAATAAAAATGAGAAATTTATATACTACAATATGATTATATCACAGAATTATTTATTTTGATTGATAATTTTTTTAAATTTTTAGAAAAAACATAATTTTCAGAACATTGTATTAATGTTGTATTTTTTCTATTTTGGGACAGTGCTTTGATTTCCATCTCTTACTGCTCTATAATGCGGTGACATTATTTCAATATTACTATTTTTAAATTCATCTTGAATATTTTGATGTAAATCTGAATATATTTTAGGTAAAATTTTATCTTCATTAGTAAAAGCATTAATTTGATAGGAGACATAAAAATCATCTAAACTGGTTTGTAATACAAATGGAATTGGCTCTTTTAATATACCAGTAGAATTCATCGCTGCACTAATTAAAAGTTCATGAACTTTTTTCCAAGGCACATCATAACCGATTGTTACTGTACTATAAATAGTTATATAACTCCCCTTAACCGATTTAGTATAATTTAATATATTATAAGATAACATACTACTGTTTGGGATTAATATGATTTCATTTTTTAAAGTTTTTAATTTTATTGTAAATACATTCTTTTCAAGAACATCACCTGTAATATCGCTAACTTTAATTCTATCTCCAATCTTAAACGATCTCATATAAGTAATTACTATTCCAGATATTATATTTCCAAGAACTGATGTAGAGCTTAATGAAAATACAATTCCAATGAAAATTGATATTCCTTGAAATGCAGGGGTATTAGAAGCTGGCAAATATGGAAATGCTAAAATAATAGCAAATGTATAAAATAGAATACTCAATATTAAATAAGTAGGTTTAACCCAATCAGGATAAAATCCATTAATTTTAATAGTTCCTTTTTCAATATGTCCTCCAATAAATCTTAAAAATTTTAAAGAAAAATGAGTGACAAATATAATGATAAAAATAATAATCAAATTTGGAATAAATGAAATAATCGAAAAAATTATTTTATTGAAAGGTATCCATATATACTTAAGAATTATATCTGAAATCCCCTTAGTTTGAGGCCATAAATAAAATACAATGGTTAATGTTATAAAAATTATAACAACATTTAATAATATATATAGTATTCTTAAGATAAATAATATTATATTAACTTGATTTTCTGCATTAATTAACTCGATTTTTTTTAGATAAAAACCTTTAAATATTTTATTTTCCTGTTTCTTAATAAAATCTAATAATTTAGTTCGTACAAAATATCTTAATAAGAAAAATAATATCAGAAATGATATTGATGTTACCAAAGTAAATATTATTCTAAATAACATAACAGCCTCCAGTTCAGGATACAGAAAACTACATTATAGTATAAATAAGAATTTGGATTAAGTCAATAAGTATAAAATTAACTAAAATATTAATAAACTTTCTCAATAATAACACAAAATTCATAAATAATTGGATAAAATTTCAATAACATGGATAATTTTCTATTTTATTCGTGTTATTTGTCTTCTTCGTTGTTTTAAGTAATCTTAGTTATCGCTAAAATTAGTTAATAGTTGGCATAATAAATTTTAGGCTGTATTATTGACTTTTTGACTGATATGAATTAAAATTTGTTATCAATATATTTTTCTATTAATCGATACTTTGGAGACATAATATGCAAATCAAAAAGATATTATTTATATTTTTGCTTTGTTTTATTCTTATACAGTGTAAAAAGAATGAAAATAGTGTAGATTCATCAAATTGTACGAAAACTATAGAAACTAACAATATTTTTAATCCAGAAACAAATATTCGACTTGGGGTAATTTTTTCAATGAGTGGATCTGAGGCTATTACAAATCAAGAGTCAGTCTATGGGGTGAAACTTGCAGTTGAAAGGATAAATGCAGAAGGTGGTATTCTTGGAAAAAAAATATATCTTAGCATATATGATAATAACAGTACTGCTATTGGTTCTAAATTAGCTTGTGAGCAAGCAGTAAAAGATGGCGTTATTGGAATAATAGGTTGTCAATATAGTTCGCATTCTTTAGGTGCGGCACCTATTGCTCAGGCTGCTGGTATTCCTATGATTTCAAATATTTCTACAAATGAAGATGTTACACTTGTTGGAGATTATATATTTAGAGTTTGTTTTATTGATTCATTTCAAGGGATAATAATTTCAAATTTTGCCTACAAAGAACTTAAAGCTAAAACAGCCTCTATTATGATAAATGCTGATGCTGATTATAGTAAAGAGATCGCAAAGTATTTTAAGGAAGATTTTACAAAACTGAGTGGAATTGTTATTGGAGAATATTATTTTCAAGCAGTTGATAAAGATTTTTCAAACCAGCTTAGCGAAATAAAGAAAAATAATCCTAATATTTTATTTGTTCCAGCATATCTAAAAGAAGCTGCTTTAATATGCAAACAGGCAAGAATAATGGGAATAACAGCTGCTATTATTGGTAGTGACGGTTGGAGTCATAAAATGTTAAAATATGCAGGTGAATACCTTGAAGGTTGTTATTACATAAATCACTGGACACAAACAGATGATAAAAAAAATATTGAGTTTGTTAAGGAATATTACAAATCTTATGGTGAGATTGAAATTCCAGCTATTGCAGCATTAGCCTATGATGCAGTTTTTTTGTTATCAGATGCTATAAAAAGAGCTGGTTCATTTGACAAAAAGTTTATTCGTGATTCTATTGCAAACACAAAAAATTTTCAGGGCATTACAGGTACTATATCATTTGATAAAAATAGAAACCCTGTAAAGACTGCTTTTATAGTAAAGTTTCAAAATGATAAAGTTGTTTTAGATAAAATAATAATTCCATAAAATATATAACACAGATTAAAATCATGTAATTAACTGATATAAAGTAATTAGGTTTTATAATCAAACGAGTTATTTTCCGAGTTTGATTATAGACTATAAATTATGACAAATTAAAACTTTTGGATATAAAATGAATAAGATATTTCTTATAATTATTTGTATTTTACTCATATTTTCTTGTAAGAATAAAAAAACTAATGTAAGTAATGAAAATAATCTATTTAGTACATCAATATCGAATAATATTAATGAAAATGAAGAGATAAAAATAGGTGCAATTTATGCTTTAACAGGAAAAGCAGCAAAGGATAGTAAAGATTCTATTAATGGAATATCTTTAGCAGTAAAAATCCTTAATGAAAAAGGTGGCATCCTTGGAAAAAAAATAAAAATACGATATTATGATAATCAAAGTACAGAAGCAGGCTCACAAATAGCTGCAAAAAAAGCGGTAAAAGATAATGTTCTTATGATAATCGGTTGTCAATACAGCAATCATACTCTTGCTGCAGCACCTGTTATACAAGAAGCTAGTATTCCTATGATTACAGATAGTTCTAGTAATGTTAATGTGACTTTAATTGGGGATTATATTTTTCGCACTTGTAGTATTGATTCGTATCAGGGAATGATGCTTGCTAAGTTTGCATATCAAAAATGTAATGCAAAAAGAGTTAGTATTCTAATTGAAAATTATAATGAGTATAGCAAAGGGCTTGCTGATATGTTTTTACAAACCTTCAGTAAGTATAAAGAGAACTCTGTGAAAGTATATTACTACAATAGTGGAGATACAGATTTTAAATCACAACTTCTTTCTATTAAAAATGAAAATCCAAATCTTATATTTATACCTGGTTATTTAAAAGAATCTGGGTTTATTGTAAAACAAGCGAAATTACTTGGAATACAAGCAATTATGTTAGGTGCTGATGGATGGGATGAAAATATATTCACTTATGGAGGCGAATATATAAATGGTAGTTATAGTTCCACTTTCTGGACTTCAGAATATCAAACAGATGAAAATATTAAATTTATTTCTTCCTTTAAAAAAGAATACGGTGACACTCTTATAACTGGAAGTACAGCCCTTGCTTATGATACTGTATTTCTTATATATGATGCCATTACACGAGCTGGAATATTTGATAGGAAGGTTATTAGAAATGTGCTTGCTGCAACTTCTGGATTTCGTGGAGTAACTGGTACTATTTCATTTGATGGAAAAAGAAATCCGTTAAAACCTCTTATTATACAAAAATATTCAAATAACCATACATATTTTTATTCTATACTTGAGAATGAGGAAAAATAATGATAAAATTGAAATTACAAATACAAATACTAATATTAGTAACTATGGGGATATTGTCGAGTATTTTTATTATGATATTCTACTTTTTACAACAACAGATACAAAAAAATGATATAGAAAAAACACAACTTCTTTTGATTACTTTAGTTGACAGTAAAAAAAATACTCTTATAGATGGAATATTTGATGAACGAATTGAATCATTACAACTAGAGAAACTTGAGATTGAGAAAATACGGGGCATCGAAAAATTTCATATATATAGAACAAATGGAACTTCGCTAATTGATACAAATGATACTTTTGTTTATTTTAATACAGTTAAAGATAAGAAAAAAACTAATTTTTTTTTCAACAAAGAAAAAAATAAAACTCTTATAGTATTTGTTGCAAAACTCATTGTAATTGATGAGATTATTGGATATGTACAGTTTGATTATTCTTTATATGATATTAAAAGAATTCAAAGATTACTCACTTTTTCTTTAATAATACTTATCGCAACAATTATTTTTTCTCTTGTACTGTTACTTAATGCCTTTCTTTCAAAATTTATTGTAAAACCAATAGAACTGCTTACAAAATACACAAAAATAATAGCAGAACAACCCGACAAAAATAATTTACAATTTCTTACCGAATTGGATAAATATACTTTCTTTTCAAAAAAAATAAAAAATGAAATAGGCACTCTTCAACAAACATTTATCAAAATGATAGAAAAAATAGAAAATTATGCAGATAGTTTAAAGAAAACCATTGGCGAACGAAACAATCTTTTATCTGAATTAGAACTAAAAAATGAAAAAATAGAAAAATATAATGAACATCTTGAAGATATGGTTACCCAAAGAACGAATGAATTAAATAATAAAAACCAAGAACTTATAGAAGATTTAATGATAGCTCAAAAAGTACAGCTTAAATTAATTCCAAATGCTGAAAGTTTCCCACAAATTAATAATTTAAATTTTGGAGCTCATTATATCGCTTTTCAACGGATTGGTGGAGATTTATATGATGTTATCCAGATAGATGAAAACATTTATGGATTTATTATTGCTGATGTAACAGGACATGGAGTTCCTGCTGCATTGATCTCCACAATGCTTAAAGTATCGTTTTATACAAAAGCCAAAACATATAAAAACACTGCATTAATTTGCAAAGAAATTAATAATGAAATTTATTCTTTAATAGGAACACTTGAATATGACTTAACCGCTTTTGTTGGAATTATTGATTTAAATAAAAACGAAATTCAATTCACAAATGCGGCTCATCATCCTGCATATATTTATTATAAAGATAAAAAAGACATTGATAGATTAGATACACATGATACTTACATAGGTATTGTTGAAGGGATAGAATTTAGTTATTTGACAAAAAAAATAAAAAATGGTGATAAAATAATTGTATTTACAGATGGATTAATAGAAGCTGTAAACGAAAATGACGAACCTTTTGATGATTTTAGGCTTAAAGAACATATTTTAAAATATGGTGATATAAATGCCAAAGAATTTGTTAATCAAATTATTAATGAATTAACTATTTTTTGTGGAAAAGAAAAATTTAATGACGATGTTGCCATTTTATGTATTGATTATATAACACAGAGTAATTAGATTGCCAGTTATTAACACAAATCGTTAAAATTATTTTTATTTTTAATAAATTTATAATAAAAAATAAAATCTTCCTTTTCTTTTTTATTATAATGAAAATTGTTTAGATTGTTATTATATATCTGAAATATTTTTTTATAACTTGTTTGTCTAAAAAAATTTAGAAAAAAGTTTGTCATTGAATTTAGGGCAAACTTTAAATATTTCAGTATAGAATACACATCAATCTCCTTCTGCTAATATTTCAATCTTTCCATCTGATTTCAATTTTATTAATGGAGTTATTCCTACATTTTGCCATGTTATATTTTTGTTAATCTTAATTATTACTTTTCTTGAATTTCTAAGAAAGAAAGTAGCAAGAACCCTAATTCCAGCAGAATTTAAAAATTTTAATAAAATCAAATCCAATATGATTTCGTCTTCTTTTATATTATTATCTAATTGCAATAAAAAATTAGATATTTCTTCATAGCTACATTCTTCAATTTTTCCAATAAAAATAATTCTATTTTTATCTAATGTGATTTTATAATTATTCCTAATTAATTCCATAATATTTCCTTATTTAATCCTATAATAATAAGCGTATAGATTGTTATTATATATAAAAAACTTCAGTATATAATATATCATTAATAAAATCATAATTTTTTTAATTAATATTATCGATTAATGATAGGAAATTTTATAAACCGTGTCAATAATAAAACAATGATAAGTAAAAAAAAATAATTATTTTTTTGTATCCCCAAATGTTTTAATTTTGTTAGAAATTACAAGAACTAATTATTTTAATCAAGTAATTATGCAATTTTAATCTCTGGCTTGCACTTACTTGACAGGTGAATCTATGACAATCTGATTAATTTGTGTTATAAATACAATAGTTTTGTCGAATATATTTAATTTTTTTGGAATTATATATTGATTTTTTTATTATTATAGTATATAAAATTATATATTTTTATGTATTTAATGGAGAAACTTATGTATAAAATAGCAGTTATAGGTGGTGATGGTACAGGTCCAGAAGTTGTAAATGAAGGAAAAAAAGTCCTTGAGGCTTCTTGTAAAAAAAATGGCGTTAAAATAGAGTTTACTAATTTTGATTTTGGTGGTGAAAGATATTTAAAAACTGGCGAAACTATAACAGAGTCAGCAATTGAAGACTTAAAAAACTTTGATGCAATATATCTTGGTGCAATAGGACATCCAGATGTAAAACCTGGTATTTTAGAACAAGGGATTTTACTTAAATTAAGATTTACATTAGACCAATATATAAATTTAAGACCTGTTAAACTATTTGAGAATGTAGAATGTCCAATAGTTGATAAAAAACCAGAGGATGTTGATTTTGTTGTAATTAGAGAAAACACTGGTGGTATCTATACAGGACACGGCGGAGTTACAAAAAAAGGCACACAAGACGAAATTGCATCTCAGCTAATGATTTATGATAGAAAAACAGTTGATAGATGTTTAAAATACGCTTTTGAATTAAAACAAAAGAGAAACAAACTAAGTCAAAAATATGCAGAAAAACCAATTCATTTAGTTCATAAAAGAAATGTTTTAACTCATTGTGGTGATTTGTGGTTTAGAGCTTACGAAGAAATGGGTAATGCTCAATATAAAGATATGAAAAGAGATTACCAACATGTTGACGCTGCGACTATGTGGTTTGTAAAAAATCCAGAATGGTTTGATGTTATTGTTACAGAAAATCTTTTTGGTGATATTATTACTGATCTAGGGGCTATGATTCAAGGTGGAATGGGTGTTTCTGCTGGTGGAAATATAAATCCAAATGGTTTAAGTATGTTTGAACCAATTGGTGGTTCTGCTCCAAAATATAAAGGTCAAAATATAATTAATCCTATTGCGGCAATTTTGGCTGGTAGCATGATGATGGAAGTACTCGGAGAAACAAAAATTGCTGAAGAAATCGAAAAATCAGTAAGAGATGTTGTAAAACAAATGAAATCAATGAGTGCTGGTAAAATGGGTATGTCAACAACAGATGTTGGTGATAAAGTTGCTAAACTATGTTCATAATTTTTAAGTGAGGCTCTATGGCTGGGGTTGAAAAATATACTTTAAGAGAACTTGAAAAACTTATAAAAGAAGGTGCTAAATTTAGATTATTTAAGCCTTTTATGCATAATGGTCAAATTCTTTTTAATATTGAAAAAATGTTAAATGAAAAAGATATTTTAAGAATGGAAGGTAAAGTATTTGGACCTATTGAGGTCGTTCCAGCCGTGGAACATAATGTAGATGATAAAATAAGAACGGCAATTATTGAAAATTCTATTAAAATATTAAAAACTTCTACTTTATTTAACTTGAATGAGACACATCATCTTGATTTTACGAAAAGGAAAGAATGTGAAAAACTTCTTGAAGGAATAATAAATGGAAATTCGCATCTTGCTCAGAAATTACTTGAAATTTATCAATATTCAAAAAAATTGTTTATTCATAGTATAAATGTTGGTATTATAGCTACTGTAATAGACTTAGGGATACAAGAAAAAAGGAAAATCCATAATGCGTTAAGAAGTGAAGAACTATTAACTGGGGCTTTACTGCACGATGTAGGATTTTTAAAACTACCTAAAACTATGGCAGAAAAGAAAAGAATAGAATACGATAATAAAGAAAAAGAACTGTATAAACAATATCCAGTAGAAAGTAAAAAAATTGTAGAAGATTTGGGAACTAATATAAGAAGTAAAACAATTGAAATTATTGCTCAACATCAGGAAAGACTTGCTGGTACAGGTTTTCCTGAAGGATTAAAAGGTAATAAAATTGAAGAACTTGCTTTAGTTGTTGGATTGGCTGATGACTTTGACTTAATTATGGCAAAGGAACTTTCAAGTCAACAAAAACCTGCTTCTGAAGTAATGAGTAAGATGTCGAGGGCTGCAAATATTTTTGGTAATGAGATAGTGGATTCGTTTTATACATGGTTTAGGTATCTTAAATAAAACCACTTGATAAAAATATCCCCAAACTGAATTGAAAATTTATTTACTAAGATATATATTTTTGTTATTAAATAAAAATAAATAATTTATAGTAATCTAGTTTGGGTATATACTGATAGGAAGTTTTTCCAAAGCAGTAAAAAAATATTAAATTAGGAAAATGGAATAAAATATGCCTTATGATGATTTTAGTAAAATAGATGAAGATTATTTTGATACTATTTTAGAAGAAGACTTTAAATTTGAAGGTACTATAAAATATGCTGATTCTTTAATAATAAAAGGTTATGTTAAAGGTAAAATAGAGTCAAATAAAATTTTAGTAATTGGACCTAATGCGTTAATTGAAGCCGATGTTCTTGCTAAAACTTTGCAATGTTTTGGAAAAATAAACGGCAATGTGATTGTTGAAGAAGAAGCTTATTTTCATTCACCTTCTACTTTAAATGGGGATATAACTACTCCTATTTTAACCTTTGAAAAAGGATGTATTTTAAATGGTAGAGTTCGGATGAATTCTAAAGAATCTACAAAAAATGAGGTCAAAGAATAAAATGAGAAATTTTTTTATATTTATTTTTTTATGTGTATTTGTAATCGTCAATGCACAGGATAATACGACTGATACAACTCCTGTAAAAAAAACTATGAATGGATGGGATTTCTTCTCCGCTGGTAGATACCAAGACTCTTTAAAAGTATTAGATGATGAGAAAAAAAACTTTCCAGATAGAATAAATATATATGTAATTATGGCATGGGATTACAGAGAACTTAAAAATTTTACTGCAATGGAATCAGTTTCTTTAGAAGGTTTAAAAATTCAACCAACAGATGCAAGGATTTTAAAGAATTTAGCTGAAGCTTATCATTTTCAAAAAAAATATTCGGATGCTGTTGTTGCTTTTGAAAAGTATATTAAATATAAATTTAGTTGGAATGATCCATATTTACCATTTGCTTATTACTATATTGGTGTTTGTTACTATTATTTAAGAAATTATAGAAAAGCTGATATAGCATTAGCTACTTCAAATCATTATTCTCCAAAAAATTATAATACTATAATTTTATTTGCCGAGGTTAAAGAAATATTAGGTGAATTTAAAGCAGCTTTTAATCTGTTTACACAAGCAAATCAAATACAACCTAATACACAGAGAGCATTGGATGGTATAGGTAGAACTAAGGATAAATAGTAATTAATGAATGACAATTTTTTTATTTCTACTTTTGGCTGTAAACTAAATATTTATGAATCAGAATCCATTTCTTATATTCTCAAAGAGAATGGTTTTATCCATACAGATAAACCAGAGGCTTCTGATATAATAATAATAAATAGTTGTACAGTTACAACAAAAGCAGACGCTAAATGTAGAAATTCTATAAGAAAATTAAAAAAAGAAAATCCAAATGCAATAACTATTCTTTGTGGTTGCCTTGTTAATACTGATATTAATGAACTTGTTAAAATGGAAGAAGTTGATATTTTTATCGAAAATAAAGATAAAGATAAAATTTTAGATGCTATAAATCTATTCAAAAAAACAAATATAAAGCCATTAATTTATAAAGCTCAAAATGATGGAAGTTTTAATTTTAAAACATATAATATGGCTAATCATTCAAGGGCATTCATAAAAATTCAAGATGGATGTGATAATTATTGTTCTTATTGTAAAATACCTTATGCAAGAGGAAAAAGTAGAAGTAGAGATTTGGATAGTATTCTTTTTGAAATTGAAAATATTATCACTAATAATTTTAATGAAATAGTTTTAACAGGCATAAATATTGGTAGCTTTATGTATAACAATATAGATTTTGCTAAATTACTTGATATTTTGACCCAAAAATTTACTGATACAAGATTTAGGATTAGCTCAATAGAACCAGATTTTATTACTGATCAATTTATCAATGTGTTTTCAAAAAAAAATATCTGTTCTCATATTCATATACCACTTCAAAGCGGAAGTGATAAAATATTGAAGCTTATGAATAGGAAATATAATTTAGAACAATTTTATGATAAAATTGAAAAACTAAAGAAAATAAAAGATAATCCATTTTTATCATCTGATTTGATATTAGGTTTCCCAAGTGAATCTAATGCGAACTTTGAAGAGACTATAGATTTTATCAATAAAGTTAATTTTTCGTTTATTCATTTGTTTGGGTATTCTCCACGAAAAGGAACAAAAGCCTATGATATGCCAGAAAAAGTCCCAGAACGAATTAGAGACGAAAGAATAACTCAATTAAAAACGATTGTTGAAAATCTAAATTTAAATTATAGAAAACAATTTGTAAATAAAACTTTAGAAACCATAATAGAAAAAAAACACCACAACTATTACACAGGCAAAACTGATAATTACATTGATCTAAAAATATTCTCACAAGAAAATTTAATTTCAAAGAAAAAATACAATGTTTTATTTAAAAATATCGAAGGAAATACGAATATTGGTATAACACAAATTTAGCCTATGATATGTTGTTCTATCCAACGCAACTTCCCCCCTAAAATTTATAACAAAACAATATTTATTTTGTTTATATAAAAAGAGTTATAGAATTTAATTGTTAAAATGTATCGTAACTACAAATATGGGTTTAGTTTAATTTCAAGATTTTTTAAAATATTTTCTTGGTCTTTTGATAATTGTTGAGGGATTGTTTTTATACTTTGTAAAATATGAAACACTTAGGCATAATTGAGGATGATTTTTTATAAATTACTGATTAAAAAATCATCCTCAATTATTAAATTCTATCAAAAAAATTACTAAATTGGCTTATTATATATTCTATTTGGATAAATTTGAGTCCATGCCATAAGCCTATCCAAAAACTATTATTCATCACAAAATCGGTATTTGGCAATTCTTTAAAATTGTCTTCATTTAATTGAGAAGATAGTAAAATATTAGAATTTTTAATTTTTAATTTTACATCGTTATTTATAAATAATGGATGCCTCAAAATATTGCCAGCAAAAATAGGGCGTGTACCAATCCCTGATTTTTCAAGATAATTAACTAAATCATTTTTGGTGAAAAAATCATTAGGAATAACCGTAATCGGAAAGCCAAACCATGATGGATTACTTTGTTCTTCTTTATGTGGAAGGGTTAAATATTTGTGAAAATTCTTTAAACTTTCGTAAATTAGGTTAAAATTTAATTTTCTTTTTTTTGTGTTAAAATTTATTCTTTTTAACTGAGAATATCCTAAAGCTGCCTGCCAGTCAGTCATTTTAAAATTATATCCAAAATCACTATAAATATATTTATGATCAAAACCTTTAGGTAAACTTCCATATTGTAACGAAAATCTTTTGCCACAAGAATTATCAACTGCTGGTTTACAAGTACAATCTCTTCCCCAATCTCTTAAAGAATGTAAAATTTTATTTACAATTGGATTATTAGTTAAAACTGCCCCACCTTCGCCACTCGTTATGTGATGTGCTGGATAAAAACTCAAAGTAGAAATATCGCCAAAACTACCAGTTAATTTACCATCATACATAGACCCCAATGAATCGCAATTATCCTCTATAAGCCAAAGATTGTATTTTTTGCAGATTTGTTTAATTTTATTTAAATTAAATGGATTACCAAGTGTATGGGCAATAAAAATAGCTTTTGTTTTAGAATTTATAAAATTTTCAATTTGTTCGACTTCAATATTGTATGTTTCTTTGTTTATATCGATAAATACAGGTATTAAATTATTTTGAATAATTGGTGCAACAGTGGTTGGAAAGCAAGTTGCAACTGTGAGAACTTCGTCAAAATCATTTAATTTTTTATCACCAAGTAAGTTTGATTTTAAGGCTGTGATTGCCAATAAGTTAGCAGAAGACCCAGAATTAACTGCCAAAGCAAAATTTAAATTAAAATATTTACAAAGATTTTGCTCAAATTTAATATTAAATTTACCACCTGTTAAATTCATATTTAGGCTTGCTTCAATCATTGTATTTAAGTCTTTTTGAGTAATCACTTTACCCGATGGTGGAATGTATTTATTTTGTGAATCTTTTTTAACAAGATTAAAATAAGTTTTTGAGTTATATTTTATACTAAATTTTATAATCTTTTTTAAACTCTGGTATTTTAAAGAGCCAATTTCTTTTAATTTAGAATCTTTTTTTATTTCTAAAATTTCTTCAAAACAAACAAAATATTTATTTTTTAATTTATTTTCAATAAAATCAGTTTGTTTTAACATTAATCTATTTTTGTTTTTATTTTTTGATAATTTTAAAAATCTTGCCTTTTTGCCATAAGTTTCTATGATTAAGATTGGATTTTTTTTTAAATATATTTTTCCTACTTCCATTTGGAATCCTTGGAATAATTTTATCTATTTTGATTATTGCTATCTTTTTTTGAGAATAAAATTTGTTATAATTATAATTTCTAATTTTCTATAATTTTTTTTATAAATTTAAATTTTGATGCTTTTTTTATATATTCTTTTAGTTGAATTTCTGTAAAATTATAAATATCATTCTTATTTTCATAAAATTTTTTATACCAATTAATAGTTTGCTGTAAACCTTCTTTATAAGAATACATCGGTTTCCATTTTAATCTTTTGAAAGCTTTTTTACTATCAATTTTTAGTGTTTGTGTTTCATAAACTTCACTTTTTACTGTGGAATATTCTCCTTCACCCCAAAAACTAATAATATTTTTAACAATTTGTTTTACTTTTATTGATTTATTATCATAAGAACCAAAATTCCAACATTTTGCAAACTCTTTATTTTTGTTTAACAAAAGATAACCAAGCCATATATATCCAAAAAGAGAATCTAACACAAATAAATAAGGTCTTTTTGAGTCTGGATGTCTAATTGGTATCGTTTTTTTTTCTACCAAACACTTTATGCAGTCAGGGATAAGTCTATTACTCGCCCAATCTCCTCCACCAAAAACATTAACTGATCTTGCTGTGGCGAGTAATGTATTATGAGATTTTTGATAATCATTAATATTAAAAAAAGAATGCCTATAACTATCAACAATAATTTCTACTGCACTTTTGCTGGCACTATAAGGCTCTAATCCACCAAGACAGTCGTTTTCCTTATATTTGTGATTTTGTTTTTTTATTTTGTAACACTTGTCACTCGTAATAACAACTAAACTTTTAACACAATTTGCCTCTTTTATTGCCTCCAAAAGATTTATAGTGCCATTGATATTTGTTTCAAAAGTATAACTTGGATTTTTATAACTTTCAATAACAAGAGATTGAGAAGCAAGATGAAAAATGACTTCTGGTTTATGAGTATTTATTATATTTTGAATATTCTGTTTTTCTCTAATATCACCATAAATAACTTCAATCCGTTTTTGTAAATCAAGTATCTCAAATAATGATGGATTGGTAGAAGGTTTTAACCCAAACCCAACAATCTCTGCACCAAGTTTTTGTAAAATAAAAGCAAGATAACTGCCTTTAAAACCAGTAACACCAGTAATTAAAATTTTTTTATCTTTGTAGTTTGTGTTAAAAAACATTTTATAGTTTTTATTAATTTAATATGAATCCATCAGGATTATTATTTCCTGAACTCTTGCTGTTTACTTTAAATAATACTTCAAATGTTCGTGAATTATCTGATCGTTGTAAAATATTGGATTTCGCACCATCAAAATTAAAACCCCTAGCGACAATATAGAAATAAACCTTATAAATTAAATAATCACCATCTGTTGATTCTTCCTTAACTCCAAGATAATCATAATAATCTTTGTCATAAAAACCTAAAAAATTATTCTCTGGCTTTCCAAATTCAAATGCAGAATTTTCTATTTGTATAGTTTTACCATTATAATCAGTATATTGTGGATATATTTCTCCCAAAAAAACATATTCATCTTTTATATAAGGATTATTTTGTGTTACATCAGAAGTTTGTGGTCTAGAAATGTCATCCTTTCTAGCAAAATTGAATCTTACATTATTAGCGTTACCTTCTTTTAAAATTTCATCTATCATCTTATTCGTTAATGGAAAAGTTACTATCGATTGGTAAAAAGTATTAATATAGTTATAAAATAAATCTGTACTATCACGATAAGGATATTTATCTTTACTTTTATCAGCAGTTAAATCAGCAGCATCAACTTTAGGAAATGGAAGTAACTTTTTATTTATTGAAGTATCTGGCTTTCTTACATTTGCAATTTTATGTTGATTATTATTAGAAAAATAGTAATAAACATCGTATCCAACAAAAATATAATCACTTCCAGATATATTTTTCTCTTGATTGTAACCATAAAATTTTACAGAAATATCTTGACTTCCATTATCATCAACATATATACCATCAGGTGCTTGATAATATTGTGAATTTTCAATACCACAGGCAAAAAATAATAATGATAACAAAGTAATAAAAAAAATTAAATTTTTCATATTTTATTCTCCAAGAATTCTAATTCAAATTTTTCACATATCAATTCATAAATTTTAATAGGTTTATTTTTTCCCTTAACCCTAATAAAATCTAATTCTCTAAAAACAAATTTATCTTTTACTTGCTGATATGTATATTCACTAACAATAATATTAGTACCATAATATTTATTTGTACTTTCAAGTCTTGAGCCAAGATTTACATTATCACCCATTATTGTATAATTCATTCTTCCAGGAGAACCCATATTAGCAGCAGTCATAACTCCCGAATTAATACCAATACCAATATTAATTCTTTTAATTTCTGATAATTCTTTGTTAAGTTCTTCAAGTTTAGCCATTTGTTGTAAGGCTGCTCTGCAAGTAAGCTCCGCATGATTTTTTATTGTCTTTGGTGCTCCCCAAAAACACATAATTCCATCTCCCATATATTTATCAAGTGTCCCATTATTATTTATAATAATATCAGTCATAGAAGTCAAGTATTTATTCAAAAAATTTACAAGTTCTTGTGATGTCAACATTTCACCAAGTCCAGTAAAACCTCTTATATCAGAAAATAAAACCGTTATGTCCATATCAACGCCGCCAAGTTCTGGCGGATTTTTTAGTAATTCTTCAACAACTGATGGATGTACATATTTTGAGAATATATTTTTAATTTGTTTTTTCTGTCTTTCTTCTGTAAAAATTCTATAAACAACTGTACTTGTAACAGAAAATATAGCAATTATTAAAACCTTTACAGTTTCTAATACAATGTTGAAATTTATAAACAAAACACAAACTAAAATAAAATATAAAACTACAAAAGAAATAGCAAAAAAGTAAGATTTTATTATATCTTTATAAGAACAAATTAAAGTAAGTATAAAAGAAACCAAAAGTAGTATAAAAAAATAAAAAAAATTTGGCAAATATTTAATATAATTATTCATAATTGCTGTATTTATTGTATTTGCAATAACTTCTATCCCAAACATCGTTTTAAAAGGAGTCTGATATAAATCATCTGCCATTCCGTTAGAAAAAGCCCCAACTAAACATATTTTGTTTTTTATTAGAATATTTTTACCAGAAATAAAATCAGCATAACTATAAGCATCAAAAGTAGTTGGTGCATTTCTTTGAGTTGTAGAAGCCCCTCCTAAAAAATTTATCTCAATAAAACCAGCATCATCAATTGGTATTGAAAGATAATCTTTATTACCCAAAAATTTTGGTTTTTCTAAAACATCTTTATCAGAATTATAAACTTGTGGATTGTAAAGCCTAACTTCTTTTCCAAAAATAATTTCAATATTATTTTTATCAGTATGAAAATATCTCGAAATCAAAACCAAAGGTGCTGACTGTAAAAATTTTTGATTTACATTTTTAAGAGTATCAAAATAAATATCTGTCTTATAATAGATAAAATCGTAAAGACTTAATTTTTCAATTTTGTTATTTACAGTCTTTTCTGATACTCTTTCAAGTTTAATACAGTTTTTATAGAGATTTTTAAAAAAATAAGATTCTTTTTTATATTTTTCTTCTATTTTAGAATAATTATCTAATTCGTTTGATAAATCTTCTAAAAACTCGTCAATATCTTTTAAATTTTCTTTTTGATTAAAAATAGAATAAATTTGTTTTTTTAAATCCTCTGGAAGAATACTATTCTTTAGATGATTATTTATTTGTAAAATAATTTTTTGATTTTCTTTTTCATAATTACTTCTAAATTTTTCTAATTCGAGTATAAAATCGTTTGAAATTTTGTCCATTCTTGATTTAATTGTATCAATATCATTACGTGTGAATGTTTTTCTCTTTATAAAATCGATTTTATCCTGATCAAATATTTTTGTTTCATTTTCTACTAATTTATATGTATTATTAGAATATTTTTGAATCTTATAATTTATCAACAATAAATTATCAGCGTAATCTCCTTCTTTTAAATCCAAAAAATTTAAATATTTTTTATCAACATATTTAATAATTAAAGGAAATTTTCTTACTATTTTGTCATTATCTTCAACTGTATTTGCCACTCCAATATCATTTATACTATCCAAATAAGGAATTAATGGAATAGTAAAACTATCAAATGTTAAGGCTTTATTGCTAACCCCAAAAATATTTTTTAATTCACCAAATTTTTTTATTTGAAACTCAATCCTTTGTTTAAAATCATTTTCTTCATCCATATTATCAGATTTATTTTTACCAATACAATCAAACACAATTTTTTGGTTCTTTTTGAGAGATTCTATAAATAAAAAATCATCCTCTGGACTTGCAATGTCTGGTTCAACAAAAAACACATCAAAAAAAAGCGTATTTTCTCTATATTTAGAATTTGTAAAATAATCTACAATTTTTGAGTGAATATTCCTTTTAAATGGCCACTTTCCTATCATATTTAGACTTTTTTCGTCTATACCAATTATAATTATATCATTTGATACATTTTTTGAGAGATTTCTTTGAGTATAATTAAAAAAATAAGAAGTTTTTTTAAACTCTGCTTTCATACGCATAAGTAAATCTAATGTTTTTTTCTCAAGAGAAGTCAAAAAATTATATTCTATATTTTTTTCTTTTATAGAAAAATTAATAAAAAAATTTAACATAAAATTAATAAAAATCACATAAAACAAAAAAACACCAAGAGAAATTATTATAATATTGAATTTTTTTAGTATATTTTTAATACTTTGCATTCTATCACCTAAAAACTAATATACATTCTATTTGAAAAAAATTCAAGAAGTTTTTAGTATATAAAATACAAATCATAATAGTATAAAAAATTTCATTTTAATTTGTAATTATCTTTTTAATTAAGAATATTTTTGAATTTTATTAATTTCTCCAAATACTTTTAAGTTTTATATTGACTTTTGTTGAAAAGTAAAATATAATCCCATAAATTTATCTACTTAGTAGGAATAAGGTTTATTCCGAAATATTTTTTTATCAATACATAAACAATAACAGAGGTAAGGTTTTACCTAAAAACTTTTAAAATTACGAATATCAATACTTAGGAGAAATGAATGGATAAAGAAAAATTAGTATATCTTGATGGAGAATATTTACCTCAATCACAGGCAAAACTGTCTGTATATGACCATGGATTTTTATATGGCGATGGGGTTTTTGAAGGTATTCGTGCATATAATGGAAGGGTTTTAAAATTAAAAGAACATATAGATAGATTGTATGCTTCTGCAAAAGCTATTTATCTTACAATACCTGTTTCTAAAGAAGAAATGTTTGAAATTGTATTGTCTTCTTTTAGGAAAAACAATATAACAGATGGATATTGTAGATTAGTTGTTTCAAGAGGCGTTGGGGATCTTGGTTTAGACCCTAAAAAAAGTAAAAATCCAAGCATTATTTGTATAGCAAATAATATACAGTTATATCCAAAAGAAATGTATAATGTAGGTATTCCTATTGTAACTGCTTCACAAAGAAGAAATAAGGCAAATGCTATTGATCCACAAATAAAATCTCTAAACTACTTAAATAATATTTTAGCAAAAATTGAAGCGGGAAGGTGTGGAGTACAAGAAGCTGTAATGTTAAACGAAGATGGAATAGTAGCTGAATGTACAGGAGATAATATTTTTATAGTTAAAGACAATATAATTTATACACCGCCTATAAGCGTAGGTATATTAGAAGGTATCACAAGAAATATTTTTATAGATTTAGCGAAAAAGAATGGCATAGAAACTTATGAGAAAGAATTTACTTTGTTTAATTTATATAATGCAGACGAATGTTTCTTAACTGGTACAGGTGCAGAGGCTATGCCTGTTATAAAAGTAGATGAAAGAATTATAGGTACAGGTGAAGTTGGGGCTATTACAAAAAAATTGCTCGAACTTTTTCATAATCTTGTTAGAAATGAAGGTGAAGTTATTTTTAAATAGGAGATAATATGAAAAACTTTTTTTTCTCTTTTATTATTTTTTTTGTTTTTGCTTGTTCTAATGATTCTCAGTTAATAAATCAAACTAAGCAAAAGATTAAAAATATTGAAGATAATATTAAAAATTATGAAGTTATAATTCATACAGTTGTAATTTCGGAAAATCAGAATGGTGACATTTTTGGATATTATAATGGAAATAATATAGTTAAAGTTCAATTTAGTACTTATTCTGAAACTGAGGGTTTAGAAGAAGACTTTTATTTAGAAAATTCAAATATTATTTTCTATAAAGAAACAAAAATTAATGCAAATCCTTCTACTGGTGAATTAAATCAAAGAAATGGAACTTCTTATTATTTTGATAAAGATCAAAAATTGAGTATAGTTACAGATAATTCAAATAAAATGATTACTTATACAGAATCGGATTTATCAGAAAAAGGTTCTGAGATTATTTTATCATTAGAAACTTATATGAGTCTTGTTACAAAAGAGAGTATTGAAGAAGAGGGATATGAAGAAAATTCGAGCACTTATCATAATACAGCATATAATTTTATGATCAATGATTTACCTGAGAATATTATAATATCTTTTGATGAAAGTGAAGCAAATCAAGATTTAAGTAAAGGCGTATCGATTGATATTTTAGAAAAAGAACATACAAATCCAATAGGACAAATACAAGTTTTTTCTTATAAAGAAAATGCTTTTGATATGTCTAAGGCAAATGATAAGATAGATAGATTTAAAGTGCTTAGAGAAGAATTTGCAAAAGATGATATTACTAAAGTTAGATTTATATTACAAGATCAAGAACATAATTTTACTTATATAATTAATATATCAAAAGATTATGAAAATATTATAAAAGATAATTTTGTAGTTCCTGCTGGTTAACCTAGAAAAGCGAGAGCAGATTGTCGCAGGATTATACAGATTAAAGTCTAATTACTTGATTGTAAAGTAATTAGATTTTATAATAAAACAGATTATTTTCTGAGTTTTTTATAACATTATATATGGCAATACTGAAATATTTTAGTATAAAAATAAATATTTTGACAAAATAAAAATAATTGAGTATAATAAGTTTAATTTATGAAAAAAATAGCTTTTTTGGGTCCTAATGCAACATTTACACACGAAGCTTCATTAAAATACTTCGGCGAAAACAACGAATTCATTCCGATTAATAGGATTAGTGAAATTTATAACAAAATTATGAGTGATGAAGTTGATTTTGGAGTAGTTCCTTCAGAAAATTCTATTGGAGGCAGCATTAGTGATACTCTTGATTTATTTATAAAAACACATTTAAAAGTCTATGATGAAGTTATATTACAGATTAAACAAAATTTACTTTCTAAATTAACAGATAAATCACAGATAAAAAAAATATTTTCTCATCCACAATCTCTAATGCAATGTTCTGGCTATATTTCAGCTAATTTTAAAGGTGTTGAATGTATAGAGACATCATCAAATGCGAAAGCAAGCATTCTGGCAAAAGATGAACCTGATTCAGCTGCAATTGGTCCTAAACTTTGTGCAAAAGAATATGATTTGAATATTATCGAAGAAGGAATAAATGACTCTAAAAAGAATGAAACAAAATTTTATATTATTTCAAAAACTTATGGCAATAAAAAAAATAAATCTTTAATAATATTTTCTGTGCCAAATAAATCAGGAAGCCTTTTTAATATATTAAAAGTATTTAAAAAATATAAAATTAATATGACTAAAATTGAATCTCGCCCATCAAAAACAAAAAACTGGGAATATGTTTTTATTGTTGAATATGAAAATTCTAAAGAACAAAAAAACAACGAGGTTTTTATTAAAAAATTAAAAGGTGAATGTGATTATTTTGATTATCTTGGTCATTATTAGTTTAAGATAAATTTATTTTAAAATATTTATCTATTTTAAATTTACAAGAAATATATTATATTTATAATATGAAAAACAAATACTTTTTATTATTTCCTATTTTTTTATTATTCACAAACTGTATATTAACATTCGATACGTATGTAAAAGAATCAACAGGAATAAAAGAATTTTCTATTGATATGCCGATTTTTGTAGATTTTAATCATAAATTACAAACATATTTAGTTTACAAAATTATTAAGTATAACGATAAGAGGATTCCACAATTGCAATTTACTTATAAGAGTAATGATGCTAAAATATTTGTTGATGTAAATAATCTTGATATAAAAAGCCAAGCAACAGAAGAAGATCGAACCCAACAAAAAATTCAAGAAGAGAAAGACGAGTATCAAAGAAAATTAGAAGAATATGAAAAAGAAAAAAAATGGGCAGAAGAACATAATTTTTCTATACCAATAAAACCTGAAGAACCGTCATATACAACAAAGTACACTGTTATAAAATTAAAATTTGATTATAGTTATAATATAAAAATAACAAAAGATACTAATATAATTTTTGAGAATGCTTGCAAAAATATTTATACTGAAGAATTTGTTAAAGACAATTATAAGACTTCAAAATATAATATGGTAGAAACGGGTAATGTTGGAAGTGATATAATTAGTAATATTTTTGGTAGTATTATACAAGGTTTGATTGATAGCGGAATAAATGCAATATCAAATGCTATAAATCAAAAAGATGCTGCGTCTCTACTAAAACTTTCAAGCGATAAATTGTTGGATAAGATAACAAGAGAAGTTTATGCTGAAATAAGTAGTAGATTTCTATATTATGGTAAGGGGAATTTATATCTTCTTTCTATAAATAAGAGAATAGATGATGAAATATCTAGTAAAATAAATAAATTTTCAGAAAGACAAAAAATAATTGAATATTTGGAAATGTTTTCAAAAAATACAACAAATAATGATGTAAAAACAAGAGTTCTTTTGAATATTGCTTTATTATATTATTATGAAAAAGACAATGAATTAAAACAAAAATATTACCAACTTGCAAAGAAACGATCGATCAATTTTATAACATTAAATGATTTAAATTATATAAAAGGATTCTTAACTGATTTTTGAATTAATTAAAGTTTTCCTTCGATTATTATCAAAAATTCCCCTTTTTTTACATTACTTTCTATTATTTGTTTTTCAACTTGTGATATACTTCCATAGAATAACTTTTCATCTTCCATCGTGAGGTTATAAGGTATAAACACTCTTCTTTCTTTTAAATATTTTTTTAATGACTCTAAAATATTTGGTAATCTGTAAGGTGCTTCCATTAAAATTATTGCTTCTTTTCTTTTTAAAATATTTAATAACTTACTTTCGCGTTCTTCAAGTTTTCGAGGAAGAAAACCCACAAAATAAAAATCTTTAATTTTAAAAGGTGATAGAGAAAGTGCTAAAATTAGTGAGTTTGGGCCTGGTAATCCAGTTATTTTAAAATTGTTAGCTCTTATCGAACTTATGAGTTTATATCCTGGGTCTTCAAAAAGAGGAGTGCCACAATCAGAAATTAAACCTCCTTTTTCACCTTTTTTTAACAACTCTATTGTAAGGCTAATAGCTTCATCTTCATTATGCTCATTGCAAAGGATAAATTTTTTTGGTGGAATATTCAAGTATCCAAAAAGTCTCTTGTATTCTCGTTCTTCTTCACAAACAATAAAATCGAGTTCTTTTAAAATTTCTATGGCTCTAATTGTTATGTCTTTATAATTTCCAATAGGAGTTGCTATAACAAAAAAATTGTACAAAAAATCTCCTTGTTTTAAATTTATCTCTCACAAAAATATTGAACACAGAGATAGACAAAACTCTTCTCTCCGTGTTCTCCTGTGAATGATTTATTCAAATTTTATTGTATTTATATCCATACCAAGATTTCTATTGTCATTATTTACACCCATAGATTTTGGGTTAAATGTAGTTGATGATATTTTAATCTCTGTAACTTCTTTAATGGTTTTATCCATTTCAAAGTAAAAAGATTTATCTACTTTTTTGCTAAATTTGAGTTCTACATTATTTAAATATAATTTTAGATTTAACTTTGCAAGATCATCTTTAATTAAATTCCAACCATTGGTTGTTAATACAACAAAATTATCATTAGGGTCTACTTGATAACTTAGATTTTTTATAATACCATTTCCATCAGTCCATATATTATCAAAGAAATTTTCTACCATAACACCTTTATCTATTGCATCTTGTAATATTAAAGATTTGGTTGGCATTTTATATACACCAGCAAGTTTAATAGAATTTACATCAATACCAAGATTTCTAGCATCATTATTTATGCCCATAGCTTTTGGGTTGAATGTATTTGAAGAAATTTTGATTTCTGTTATTTCAGAGATGTTGTCTGTTAAATTAAAGTAAAAAGAATTAAGAATTTTTTTATTAAATTTTAATTCTATATTATTTACAAACATTTTAAGATTTAACTTTGATGGATTATCTTTTAGGACATTCCAACCATTGGTTGTTAATAATAAATATTTATCTTCTTGATTATTGATTGGAAAAACTATATTTTTTATAATGCCATTTCCATTTGTCCACACTTCATCTAAGAAATTTTCTAGTATTACACCATTATTTATCGCATTAGCCAATACTAGAGATTTGTCTGTTATTTTATAAGTTGCTGCAATTCTAATAGAATTTAAATCAATACCAAGGTCTCTTGTGTCATTATTTACCCCCATAGATTTTGGGTTAAATGTATTTGAAGAAACTTTGATTTCGGTTATTTCTGTAATAGTTTTATCAATTTCAAAATAGTAACTATTATTTACTTGTTTAGCAAAGGATAATTCTTTATTATTTATAAAAAATTTCAAATTTAATTTTTTTATGTCTGATTTTATTAAATTCCAGCCATAAGTGTTTAATATAATAAATTTATCTTCGGGTGATATTTTATAGCTAATATTTTTAATTAGTCCAAAATCTTTTAACCAGATATTATCCCAAAAATTTTCTAAAACAGCTCCATTAGCCAAAGCATCTTGAATATTCAAAACTTTGTTTGAGATTCTATATAATCCAAGAATTTTAATCGATTTAATATCAATACCAAGGTCTCTATTATCATTATTTTTACCCATTGCCATAGGATTAAAAGTCGCAGAAGTAAGTCTAATTTCTTTAATTTCTTTTACGTCTTTATCTAATTCAAAATAATAGGAGTCTAACATTTTAAAAGCGAATTTTAATTCTTTTTCATTAGTAAAAGTTTTTAAATTTAATTTTGAAATGTCATCCTTAATCAAATTCCAACCATTAGTATTGATAACAAGGTATTTATCATCTGGTTCTATTATGTAGCTTATATTTTTTATTGTACTATCGTTTTTACTCCACAAATCGTCATAAAAATTTTGAAGAACAGCTCCTCCATTTTTTGCGTCTAATGGAACCAACGTTTTGTTTAAAATTGTATATTTGTTAAAACTACAAGAGGTAATTAATGATAAAATAACAAAGATCAAAATATTTATTTTTTTCATAAAAAAAACTCCCCATTTATTTTTTTGAGATAATATATATAATTTTTTTTTAAATGTCAAAATAAATAGAAAAATCTAATATTTTTTTACAATGTATTGACTTAAAATAAGTTTCATATATACTAAATTATACTGAAATATTTTAGATTTTCAGAAATCATAGACTATAAATTAATAAAATTATTCCAATTTCATTAATTTTAGATATATAATTAAACTCGAAAAATAACTAGTTTGATTATATACCTAATTACTTTAATATAAAATAATTATACAATTTTAATCTGTGTAATTAATAACAATCTGATTAATCTGTGTTATATCAAAGGATTTAATTTTTATGGAACATATTATCCCAAAAATTACTATTAGTTATGCTCAAAGTATTGATGGAAATATTGCCACTATTACTGGTGAGTCAAAATGGATTTCTACTGATGAAACTTTAAGTTTGACCCAACAATTAAGAAGAGATAATGATGGCATTTTAGTTGGGATTGGCACTATTTTAAAAGATAATCCGTATTTAACTTGTAGAATTCCAGATTCAAAATCTCCTGTAAGAATAATATTAGATTCTAAACTAAGAATACCTTTTGATTGTGAAATAGTAAAAACTGCTAAAACATATAAAACAATAATTTTTTATGTTGATGATATAAATAATAGAAAACAAATTTTAGAAAATGAAAATGTAATAACAATAAAATCAGAAAAAGATTTGAAAGGTGAAATAAATATTAGCTTTTTATTAAAAACTCTTAAAAATATGAATATAAATACACTTTTTGTAGAAGGTGGCGGTAAAGTAATAACTTCTTTTATAAAACATCGATTTGTTGATAAAATGATAATTGTTATTGCTCCAATAATTATAGGAGATGGAGTCAAGGCTATTGGAGATATTGGCATTAGTTATTTAAAAGATTCTATAAAACCAAAAAATTCTAAAATTATTCAACTTGGAGATCAAGTAGTATGGGAGTTAAATTTTAATGAATAACAAAAGTTTATCTTTATGGTTTAACTCACCCGGAAAAGTTGAAATTAAAGAAGAAGTACTAATAAAAGAAGATGGAAAAATTCTATTTAACTCTTCTTTAATGGGGATTAGTGCGGGTACAGAGATGCTTTTTTTTGATGGAAAAATAAATCTTGGTATAGATGCAGACTCTTCTATTGATGCGTTGTCTACTAGAATACAATATCCAATGAAATATGGCTATATAAACGCTGGTTTTTTAGAAAATGGTAAAAAAGCATTCGCATTTTATCCACATTCTACAAAATTCTATATAAATTCAAAAGATTTACTTATTTTACCAGAAGATATTGATTTTAATGATGCTATCTTTATTCCAAATATGGAAACTGCTTTAAATATAGTGCAGGACTCAGAAATTATTTTTGGTGAAACTGTTTGTGTATTTGGGCTTGGCGTTGTTGGACTTTTGATTTGTGAAATTTTAAAGTTGAATGGTGTAAAAAAAATTATTGCAATCGATCCTTCTTCATTTAAAAGAGAAAAATCTAAAAATTTTGGCTGTCAAAGTTTATATTTTGAAAATAATGAAAAATTAATTTCTGAAATTTATAAATTAACAGAGAATAGGGGAGTTGACATTGCTATAAATGTGTCAGGTAGTTCATTGGCTTTACAAAATGCCATTAATATTTTAGCTTTTTCTGGTACTTTGATAGAAGGTTCTTGGTATGGCAATAAAAATGTTTGTTTAAATCTTGGAACTAATTTTCACAGAAAAAGATTAAAGATTAAAAGTAGCCAAGTTTCTACAATAAACCCAGATTTAACAGGAAGATGGGATAAAAAAAGAAGATTTAATTTAGTTTTTGAACTTTTGAGAGAAATAAAACCTTCAAAATACATAACTCATACTTTTAAATTAATTGATGGGCAAAAATGTTTTGATTTTATAAAATATAATAAAGATTTGATAATTCAAGTCGCTTTACAACCTTAAAATTTGGAGAAATTATGTTTAAAACATCAGTAAAAAGAAATTTTATTGCAAAACATTCCTTAAAAGGTGATTTTGGTAAGGAATCAAAGCCACATAAGCATAATTATTCTGTTGAATGGATTTGTGTTGTTGAAAAACTCGATGATAATGATTTTGGAGTTGATATTGCTTTGATGGAAAAAATTTTACAAGGTGTATCAAAAAAAATAAGCAATGTTTTTTTAAATGATATGGATTTTTTTAAAGATAAACAAACAAGTATTGAGAATATGGCTATATTTTTTTTTAATAATTTAAAAAATAGCCTAATTTCACAAAATTATCAATTTAATAGGATAAAACAAATGGAAATAAAGATTTTTGAGAATAAAAATACTTATTCGTCATATATTATAGACTTATGAGAATTTTATTAGTTATTTATGGAAATATAAATCAAATTTCTGGTGGTTATCTTTATGATAAAATTGTTATTGAATACTTGAAGAAAAAGGGTGATATGGTTGATATTTTTGAAATTCAACCTAAATTTTACCTTTTATCAATGTTTGATAATTTTTTTAATAAAAATCTTCAAAAAATCTTAAAAAATAATAATTATGATTTAATTATTATTGATGAACTAGTTGCTCCTTCTGTATTTTTTTTGATATTAATTAATAAAAATAAGAAAAAAATTTTAACTTTGGTACATCATTTAAAAATTTCTGAAAAAATAAATTTTATTTTTAAATTTTTTGCATTTTTTATTGAAAAGATTTTATTAAATAATTCGGAGTATTTAGTTGTAAATAGTAATACTACTTTAAAAATTTGCAAAAAATTATTGAAAAATGACAAAAAAATTCTTGTATGCAAACCTGGATATAAAATTCTAACAAAAAGTCAAAAATATTACCAATTACCATCAAATTTTAAAGATAAAGTAATACTACTCAGTGTAGGGAATGTGATTAAAAGAAAAAATCATCTATTTTTAATAGAATGTCTTAAAGAAATTAAAAATTTAGATTGGGCTTTTATTATTGTTGGAAATAATAATTTAAACAAAAATTATACAAATAAAATTCTAAAAAAGATAAAAAAATATAAACTTGAAAAACAAATTATTTTTACAGGACGAATAGAAGACGAATATTTAATTGATATTTATCAACAATCAAATATTTTTGTTTTTCCATCTTTGTACGAAGGGTATGGAATAGTTTTGGCAGAGTCACTATCTTTTGGTTTACCTTTTGTTGGGTTTGATTGTGGTGCTTTAAATGAGGTAGTTTTTGATAGTTTTAGTAGAAATTATAATAATATATCAAAAAATATATGTGGTTTTTTATTAAAACGCAATGATAAAAAAGAATTTAATGAATGTTTAAAAAATTTAATATCAAATAAAGAGTTAAGAAACAAAATGAGCAATAATTGTGAAAAAATTTTACAACAAATACCTGATTGGGATGAAACCCAAAAATTATTTTACGATTTTGTGCATAGAGTTAGTGAAATTTAGGTTTGTCTGTAATCACAAAATCTAATTAGTTTAATATCAAGTAATTATACGATTTTAATCCGTGACAATCTGATTAATCTGTATTATATATTAAAAAAAAGATTCTTTTCGATATTTTGTTGGATTTATACCAATTGATTTTTTGAATGCTTTTATAAACCCTTGAGGAGTTGAATATCCAACTTGTTTTGCTATATAATCTATTGTAAAATTTGTTGATTTTAGTAATTGTATGCTAGAAATAATTTTATAATACACAAGCCATTCTAAAACAGTTTTACCAGTATCTTCTTTAATATAATGAGAAATAGTAGACTTTGAATAACTGGTTATTTTCGATAATTTTTTAAGAATATCATCATAAAAGTTAGAATAATGTTCTTTTAGATACCTTAGAGTCTCTTTTGTACATTTTCGCCATTTATCATCTATTAAATAGTCTTTATATTTATGTTCTTTTTGAATAAAATTGTATATGGTTAGATTGATTTTTTCTAAGTCATAGATAGAATAATAATTATCTGCTCCAGCCTTAATATAAGAAGCCAAATTATCATCGTTTACAAATTTTTCATTTGAAATAATAATTATTTTAAAATGTGGATTTGTTGTTCTAAGCATCTTAATATAGCCAATCGTAGTTTCATTTCCCTTAAAATCTGAAATCATAATAATATGTATATCTTTATTTTTAAGAATAATATCTATTGCTATCGAAATAGTTTGAGCAAACAGTACATATTCATTATCTTTAAATTTCGATTTTGCAATTTCTATATTTTTTATTCCCAACTCTATTATTAGTACTTTCATAATTTTTACAAAAAGGTTAGTCTAAAAGCGACAGTTTTAATGTCGCTTTTAGATAAAATATTATTTTTGAATAGCTGCTACAATAGATGAAATTTTTTGTTTTAAATTTTTAAATTTATTATCAACTGAGTTTTTGTTAAAACCATTCCAGAATGATAATGATCTTTCTTTTTTACCAAGAACTAATTCTTTTCTTAAGGAATTATATGCTTCTATTATTTTATTTGCAATATCTTCAGGTTTATCATAAGTAAAACCAATTTTTTCAAATTTTGGTGCAAATTCCTGTGTAGTTTCTGTTTTAATACCAGCAGGATATACGGTCATAATTTTGAGAGAATCGCCTGCATATTCTCTTTGTAATGCCTCAGAAAACCCAGTAATTGCAAATTTTGTAGCAGTAAACAAAGATAAATAAGGAAGTGCTACTTTTCCTGCAAATCCAGAAATATTAATTATACCTGGTTTTTTACTCAATTTTAAAATTGGCAATGCTAATTTTGTAAAAGTTATAGTTCCAGTAACATTTGTATCAATAATTTTTTTGATATTTTCTACTTTTTCATCTTCAAATTTACCAATACTAAAATTACTTGCATTATTGATAAGTATATCAAAATTCCCAGAAGCTTTTTTAATATCTCTAATTAAAAGATCGCAACCTTCTTTTGTTGAAATATCGCCAGAAACAACAAAAAGCCTTCCAGTTTTCTTCTTTAATTGTTCTATTTCTTTAACAATTTTTATTAAAGAATCTTTCTTTCTGCCTACCAAAACAACATCTGCTTTTGATAAAGCCAATTCAATAGCTAATGCTTTGCCAAGTCCTTTACTTGCTCCAGTAATAACGACAACTTTATTTCTAAAAAGATTAGTGTTCATAAAACCCCCAATATTTAATAAAAAAACTTTGTAAAAATTAAATTAATTTTATATACTTCATCTTAATTGATTTTTTAAAAATTAGCAAATATTTTTTTTAAACTTTTTATTTTTGAATTCTTTACAATTTATTTTTTATATATTACAATGGTACAAATAAAATTGAAATAGTGGAGTAAAACAATGCCAAAATCTTACGCTTATAAAAAAATTTTAATTATTGATGATGATGAAATTTTTTTAAAACCTTTAATCAAGTTTTTAACATTAATGAAATTTCAAGTTAATATTGCAAGTAATGGAGTTATTGGAATCGATTTACATAAAACAATTAAATTTGATTTAATTATTACTGATTTAAAAATGGAGAAAATGAATGGAATAGAGGTAATTAAATTAATAAATAAGAATTATCCAGATTCAAAACTAATCGTAGTCTCTGGTTTTGTAAATGACTCTGAATTTCAAGAAATTAAAAATAGTCCAAATGTTGCAGCCATTTACGAAAAACCAGTAGATTACGAAGAACTTCTGGCTAAAATTAAAGAGATAATATAAAAATTATCTTATTCTTCGATAAAATTTATTTTTAGATATTCCTGTTTTAGCAACAGCAGTTAGGATACTGTCATCAAAATAATCCAAGACGCTTCTTAGAATATCGTCTTCGATTTTCTTCATTTTAGTCTTATTTTTGATTATTTCGTCTCTTATTATTTCAATAGCTTCGGTATATCTCTTTCTTCCAACACCTTTCTTGAATAAATACTCAAAACAATCAAGATTTATTGTTTTTCTATCAACAGAAAGGAGAACAGCTCTATTTATAGCATTTTCTAATTCTATTATATTACCAGGCCATTGATATTCTTTTAATTTTCTTAAAGTTGTTTTATCAATATGTAAAGCTTTAATTCCTAATTCTTTACATGCTTTTTCTATAAAGTAATAAATTAAGTCTTCTATATCTTCTGCTCTTTCTCTAAGAGGTGGGACATTTATTGAAGTTTCATTCATTAAATCATATAATTCTTTACTAAATGAACCGTCTTCAACTAATTTTTCTAAATCATTGTTTGTACAACAAATTAATCTAAAATCAACTTTAATTAAAGCATCATCTCCACATCTATTAAATTCTTTATCTCTTATTACTTTTGCCAATTTTCCTTGAATTTCTGGTTTTAAATTTAGAACATCATCAATAAAAATTGTTCCGCCTTGAACAATTTCAAATTTTCCTGTTCTTTCTAATTTTGGATCATCTTCAGATGTTCTTTTATAACCAAAAAAATCCATTTCAAATAAGGCTTCTGATAGATTTAATAAATTCAATTTTATAAAAGGTTTATTTTTTCTACTTCCCAAACTGTGAATTGTTTTTGCGATTAACTCTTTACCAGTTCCTGTTTCACCTTTTATAAGAATATTTGTGCTTTGTTTTGAAAAACTTTTTAATTGTTCAAAAATATCCTTTAAACCCTTATTTATTCCAATTATTTTATCTTTTGATTTTTTTAGACCATGTATAAGTAAATCATACTTATTTTTTATGTCATCAACTTCACTTTCTTTTTCTTCAATTTTTCTAAATTCCCCAATTTCATCTTCAACAATTTTCAATAAATTTTTCATATCGATTGGTTTTTCAACAATTTTGTTAATTAATTTAGAATTTATTGTTTCTTCAAGCAATTCTTTTTCTGCAAAAGCTGTAAGTAAAATTTTGATTTTAAAAGCATCTAATTTTTTTGCTTCTATCAAAAATTCTAGACCTGAAATTTCTGGCATTTTATAATCAACAATTAAGACATCGTATTGATTTGTCTTTATGTTTTCTAATGCCAATTGTGGGTCAGAAAAAGTTGTTACATCAAACTTTGAAAAAAACATCTTTATAGAAAAAAGTATTGATGGTTCATCGTCTAAAACGAATATTCTGTAATCTTTAATGCTTTTCATAAAAAATCCTTAAATTTTAGTTTTTTCTGCTTTAAAACTTAGAGCAGTGTTTAATAAAAATTTTTATTTTAATTAAATTATTTATTATCTATAAATAATTTAAAAATTACAATTTAATTATAAATCAAATTTTTATTTATGGGTAAATTTTTATAAAAATTTTTCCCATATATACAATTTAATTTACTTTTATTATATTATATAAACGAAATTTTTTAGTTTATATAATCTTTTTTAATTCCTCCCTAGTTATTCGTGCTATTATATCTTTTGCTTTTAATTGGGGATTGACTAATATTAATCTATGAGCCCATACATCTTCAGTCAAATCAATTAAATCTTGATCTGTGACAAAATCTCTATCACAAAGATAAGCATTTGCACGAAGAATGTCAAGCATCATTAATGATGCACGAGTAGAAAGTCCAAGTTTTATATCTTTAAATTCTCTTGTTTTTTCACAAATTTTAGCTATTACAATTAATAATTTTTCATTTACTTCTATTTTTTTTATATTTTCTCTTATTTTCAATATATCATTAGCAGAAATTACTGGTTTTAGATTATTTAATCTATCTTCGGATTTTCCTTTTTTGAGAATCATAAGTTCATACTCAAATGAAGGATAACCAAGAGTAAGACAACTTGTGAACCTATCAAGTTGAGCTGCTGGTAATGGATAAGTTCCTTCACTTTCTATTGGATTTTGTGTTGCTATAACAAAAAATATTTCTGGCAAATTATAAGTTTTTGTACCAACTGTGACTTGTTTTTCTGCCATAGCTTGTAAAAGTGCTGATTGTACTTTTGGAGTTGTACGATTTAATTCATCTGCAAGTAAAATTTCAGTAAAAATAGGACCTGGTTTAAATGTAAAATCTCTTTTTTCAGGATCATAAACATCAACACCCGTTATATCATAAGGTAAAAGGTCTGGAGTTCCTTGAATTCTTGAGAATTTTATTGGTTTATCTTGTTCTTCACTAGAAATTAATCTTGCAATTGCTTTAGAAATTATAGTTTTTCCAACGCCTGGCATATCTTCAAGAAGAATGTTTCCACCTACGAGAACATTTGCTACTATTTTTTTTATTTTATTTTCTTTACCAATTAAAATTCCATTTAATTCGTTGATTAACTCAACTATTTTAACATCCATTTTATGCCTCTTTTATTATTTTAAATATATTATTATTATCATAATTATAAAAATAATAGAATTTATTTTTTTTCATTTTCTTTATTATATCATAAAATTCGCAAAAATTTAAATTTGTTCTTTTTATAGTTTTATACAAATTTCCAAAAAAATCAACTACTTTTTTAATATTATTACAAATTTTATTATCTTTATAGAAATTCGCAACTTCTTTCTTGTTATCGAATATATAACATTCCTTGACTAATATTCTACGTTCTAATTTTGAGAATACAGAGACTTCAATGTGGGTATTTTTTACCCAAATAAATATTCCATACAAAACATTGGTTTCTTTAAAATTTATTAGTAAATTTAATAATGAGAAACTAATAAAACTACAAGAAAAACCTTTTATATTAAATTTTTTACAAATATTTGAAGAGTAAAAATTTAAAATTGAAGATGAAAAAATAATTGGATCAAAATATTCTATTTGAGTTCTATTTAAGCTTTTTAAGGCATTTTTAAACAATTTATTTTGATAATCTTCTGAGAAAATCCATAAACCAAAAGAAAATGGATTATTACTAAGTTTTTCGGCTAAATCTTTATTTTCAGAAAATATTTGCTCGATCAAAGAAATTATTGATTCTTGAAAGTTTTTAGAATTTATTTTTATTTTTTTTGAAGCAATTAGATTTATGTCTAGATTTATTTTTTTCACTCATTATACCTTTTTAGCAATAAGGATGAATTTATTCCACCAAAACCAAAAGCATTAATCATACCAAAATTTATTTTTTTTTCAATATTTTCAGTAACATAATTTAGATCAAATTCTAGGTTTATTAAATTTCGTATTTTTATTAAAATATTTTTTTCAAAAGTTAAAGATAAAATTGCTGCTTGTATTGCAGAAGATGCTCCCATGCTATGACCCCAAAAAGATTTAAATCCTTGAATATGAGGTTTTTGGGGAAAAATTTTTATAATAGACTCTGCTTCTATTTTATCGTTTAATTTTGTTGCTGTACTATGCGTGCTTATTAAATCAATTTGCTCTTTTTCTATTTTTGAATTTTCTACCAGATTTTGAAAACATTTAATTACGCCACCGCCTGTTTTATCCATCCCAGTAACGCCTAGATTGTCAACAGACGCACCAAAACCCCCATATTCACAATAAATCTTACCTTTCCTTATTTTTGTGTCACAAAGGCTTTCTATTAGCAATAAAGCCCCGCCTTCGCCAAGTGCAAGCCCGTCCCTTTCTTTAGAAAAAGGTTTTGGTTCACCACTCGATAAAGAACGAAGATTCTCAAATCCTGCAAAAATATATGGAGTTAAAATATCTATTCCACCACAAATTACTTTTGAAAAAACATTATTTTTAATTAAATTTGCTCCTATATTTATCGCAAAATTACCAGCAGCACAAGTATTTGTATTAAAAATTATTTCTTTAAAACCATATTTATTTTTTAAATAACTTTTAAAGAAATTTATTTTTTTATAAGAATAATTTTCTATACCAATAAATGTTGTACCAAGAGAAAAGCATATTTCTTTTAAATCTTTTTTTGATAAATTTGAGTCAATTAATATATTTTGGATTAGTAAATCTAAAATTTTAATGTATTTGTTATTTTTATTTATAAATTCTTTGATTTCACCGCCAATAGAACTTGATATGTTATTTAATTTGAATGATTCTATTTTTGAAAATCCAGATTTGTTTTGTAAAAGGTTTTCCCAAATTTGATCTTTTGTAAGCCCAAGTGGAGTGACAATAGACATTCCAGAAATAACAACATTATCCATAAATTAATTTTTCACAGGCATTATAAATATCTTTTAGCGTTTGGATTTCTTCTAATTCGACATTTTTTATTTTAATTTTGTAGTTTTTTTCTATTCTATGTAAAATTTCAACAGATTCTAACGAATCCATATCCAAATCATCTTGAAAATTTGAATTATCTTTTATTTCGTTTTCTGGAATTCCGCTTATTTCTGAAATATTTTTTCTTATAAAATTATAGAGTTCGTTATTCATTTTGTCATTTCCATAACACTGATTTATATGTATTTTCTCTGATTACACAGATTTTATCAATTAATTGTAAGCTATGCTATTTTTTTACCATAAATTATTCCAAAAACATAATATTTGTAGAATAAATCAGTATTTTTAAAACCTGCTTTTTTTAGATATTTTAAATTTTCGTCAATTGTCGCAGGTTTATCCATTTTCATTCTGTCGTAAGCACCTTTTTTATCTTCTTCTGTTAAATTTGTTTTTTCGATTTTTTCAAACCAAATTTTCTTACAAAACTCTTCATTTTCTTTGTATGGTGATAAAAATTGGTCTCCATTTACAAATATGCCATCATTATTCAATATTTCATATATTTTTTTATATAATTTACGTTTTTCTTTATTTTCTAAATGATGGATTGATAAAGATGAAATTACTATGTCATATTTTTCTTTAAACTCATATTTTGTATAATCACAAACAATATAATTTATATTTTGATTATTTACAAATCTTTCTTTTGCAATATTTAACATTTTTTCTGAAATATCGATTAAAGTTAAGATTGCATTAGGATATTTTTCTAAAATAATTTTTGATAACAAGCCAGTTCCTGCACCAATATCGAGTATCTTTGGATTTTCTTTTGTAGAATGACAAATTTCTTTAATAATATTATAAAAATCATCAAAACACGGTATTAATAGTTTCCTTTGAGAATCATAATTATTTGCTATTTTATTAAATTTTTCTTCAATTATAGTCATAAATCACTTTCAAAAATTTTCTAAATTAAAAATATTGCTCCATAAATCTTTTTCTTGTTTTTCGTTACAATACTTTTTATAAAATTTTTCTAAATGTTCTTCTTTTTGTAAAGACATCGAAGAAAGATGGAAAAAATTTTCTTTGTAAACAAGATAATTTATATATTCGGAAACGGACATATTTTGTAAATGAGCTGCTTCTTTTAGAGTATTCATTAAAACATCTGAAATATTAATTTTTACATTTTTTTTGCTAAAGAAAAACATAGACCACCTTCCATATGTTTTTTTGCTTTTCTTATCGGAAATAAATTTTAAATATTTAGAGATTGATGCACAAATCATAAGAATTGGAAATAATTCATCTAATAAATTATATAATTTGATAAAATGTCAAATTATAAAAAAATTAAATTAATTTTTAAAGTTTTTAAATAATTTATATTTTTATTGAAAAAAAATAAAATATAAATTACAATTTACTGATTAAAAAAATTATTTCGAATGAAATAATGATTTCATAATAAAAAAGGAGATTTAGATGAGAGCCTCAAAAGTATTATTTCTACTCTTAATGATCAGTGTTTTTGTTTCTTCAAACTTATTTAGTTTTGGTCCGGCATCACATTATTCTCTGCTTATAACAGTAAAGAATAAATTACCTGTTGGTAGTAAAATTAGGACAGCATTAGAGCAGTACATCAACATTGCTACAACTGGAGCAAATGGACCTGATATTGGTTATGGTCAAGTTCGTTCTGTAATGGGTTATGCTCCATGGGCAGATCAATACCATTATGATAAAGTAGGTTCAATGGCTTATTACCAATTAAAAGATGCGTTACGTAATAACAATAATCAGCAAATAGCATGGGCTGCTGGCTGGATTACTCATGTTGTAGGAGACCTCGCTTGTCATGGAAAATTTGTAAATCCAGAACCTGGTGTTGGCGTTTATATGGATAATCCAAGTGGTAGAGATTTACATAAGAATCTTGAAAGATGGGCAGAACCATATATTTGGGTTTATGCAGGTTTAAATATTTCAAATTATAACAAATCTTATTTACCAAGTATTTTTTCAATTAATTCTACTGTCATATCACATTTGACAGCAACTTCACAAAAAGTATATCTAAAATCACCAACTAGCAGTGAAGTCCAAAATTGGTTTAGTTTATATACCACAAGCCTTTCTTTAGGAGTAGGTGCTTATGTATATACAGATTACAATACAGCACTACAAAATTTGAATATAGGTACAAGAAAAGCAAGGCTAGAATCAGCATTCAATACTGCGATTAATGATGCTGTTAAGTTATTGTTAGAAGTAGAAGCTTCATATTAAAAAAAGGAGAAAAAAAATGAAATATTTAGCTATAATATTATGTTTTTCTATAATAATATTAAATTGTTCAAACCCAGAGCTACTTAAAGTAGACAATATCGATACAGAAAACTCTCAAAATGATGCTTTAGTATTAGATGATTCTGATAATAATACTAAACGAATTGTAGGGGTAACAACTCTATTTTCTGATGGTTGGAATCTTGATGCTGCATTGGATAGTAGAGTAATAGGAACTTTAGTTGTAACAATTCATACTTCTGATAAATGGTTGGCAGGAACTGATTGCGATATTTATTTTGGAATGAGATTGTCAGATGGAAGAACTTATGAAAGAAAACTTGATAAAGAAGGTTACAATGATTTTGAAAAGAATGATCTTGATGATTACTTTCTTTATGTAGGAGATAAAACATTCTACCCAAATCAAGTAACTAGTATTTGGTTAAGGTCTGTTAGTTATGGTTCAGGTCCAGATTGGCATGTTGATTATTTAAAGGTAAAAATAAATGGTGTAAATGTATATAGTAAAACAATTAATGCGTGGATAAATCCAGGAACAACTTATACAATGAGTCCAGTTAATTTTCCTGCTGCTACTGATATACCAAAACCAATAACTAATTAAAAATTATTTTTTGGGGAGGGGTTTGATATTTTACTCAAACGCTTGAAAAATTTAATAAAGGGCGTTTGAGTGTAATATTAATTTTTTATTCAAAAATAGATTTTTTTGATAATTTTTTTTTACAGATCAGGTACATCAATAGCCCTAATATAAGTTAATATTTCTTTAGTGATAGGTGCAATTTCTGCAATACGGTTTGAATGACGTTTTATTGTATCTTCAAAAATGTTTCTAGCTAATCTTGCATTACCAAAGAATTTATCTTTACTATTAAATTTATTTTCCATTATCTTAAACACTTTTTCTTTTGCCTCTTTAGTTAGCAGATAGTCTAATTTTGTACAGAAAAGTTCAAATATTTCAGTTAATTCTTCTGGGTTATAATCAGGAAAGTTAAAATATTTATTAAATCTTGATTGTAAACCAGGATTTATATCTAAAAATTTTTTCATTTCTTCGGGGTATCCTGCACAGATAACGATTAATCGATCTCTATTGTCCTCCATTCTTTTTAGTAGAATGCTTACCGCTTCATGACCAAAATCATTCTCAGTGCCCGGTGATATAAGAGCATACGCTTCATCAATAAATAAAACTCCATCAAGAGCAGTTTCTATAACTTTAGCCGTTTTTGATGAAGTTTGACCTATAAAATCAGCAATAAGCCCTGCTCTGTCTGTTTCAATAAGATGCCCTTTTGCCAATATACCAAGGTCTTTATAGATAGATGCTAAAATACGAGCAACAAGTGTTTTTCCAGTGCCGGGATTACCCGTAAATACAGCATGAAGAGAAATATTAGATGTACTAAGTTTTTTTTCTTCTCTTAATTTTTTTATTTTCAAAAAATTTATTAAAGAAATCAACTCTTCTTTCACTGTGTTAAGACCTATAAGTTTATTTAATTCTTCGAGGTTTTTATCAAGGTTGTTTGTTTCTACTGTTGTTAATTCACTGATTGATTGTAATATCTGGGATTTTGAAATTGGTTGTTTAATATTTGTTTCATTATCGTTTATAGAATAAAGTTTTGACCATAATTCTTTTAAACATTTTATTTCCTTATCAACTATCTCGCCATCTGCTTTTATAATATACGAAGCAAAACGATAAAGAGAAGAAGCAATTTTGTTATAAAACATTGCATCATTTGTTAAGTCTATTTCCTGAATTTTAGTTAATTCTGATAAATTAACGATTGAAATATCACCTAATTTTTCTAATTGAGCAATTTTTTCATTATAAAATATATCGCTTTCTTGTTTTAATTCATCAAATTTTGTCTTAAATAATTCTTCGTTTTGTAATAATTTTTTGACTTCTGTAATTTTATCCTTTTTAGTATTATCTAAGAATAACCAAAAATAATACTGGATTACAATTTTTTCTTCATAAACAAATTTTTCATCTGCAATTCCTGCTATATATGAGACTTTTAAAAACAAATTATAGATTATTTCTTTATACATATCAGATAATTCATTACCATATTTATTTTTAATCTCTTCGATTATTTTACTAAGTTTTTCTGCTTCTAAAAGAATATTTTTAACAATTAAGATAAAGTCCATAATATGTCTCCAGATAATCAATTTTTTTAGAGATTTTAGTCTCCACAATTTTTTGTTTCATGATAAATAATAATATATATATTTTTAATAAAATCAAGTGTAATTTTACAATTATTTGAGTTTTTTTGATAATATAACAGTAAAAAGCCTAGCTCTGTCCCAAAGGGACAAACCCAAACCCATTTTTTTAAAATTTGTCAGGCTATCAAAACTCCACTCCAACAACTTCACATTCAATTTTATTATAAATTGGAGGAATTTGTATTTCTAATTCTTTTTCTTCTTTGTAGCCAAGTTCAGTAATTTGTGAATTATTTCCTACAATTTGTTGATTTTGGTTTTGTATTAAATCATTATTTTTATCAAAGAATGATATATTAATCATAATATTCTTTAGTAAAAGAGTGCCTCTATTTTTAATTTTGATATTTAATTGGTTATTTTGGTTAATTTTATAAGAAAAAATAATAAAATCTTTTATATAACTTAATTTTTCTTCAATTTTAAATATATTATTAACCGCTTCTATATTATTTGTATCGTAATTTGCTATTTTTTGATATGCTTCTAGAGATTTTTGATAGTTATAGTTTTTATAAAAATATTCTCCGTCTTTTAATAAAGAGTCTATTGTTTGTTTTCTGGCAAAATCAAGGAAAATATACCAATTATTATTTTCATATATTAGTTTATAATTAGTTTTTGAATGATTGTATAAATATTTAACTATATGCCAGTTTTTATCTAAGAGAAAATTAACTTCTTTTTCAGAAATATTTGTTTTTAATAATTGTGGCAACAAATCGTATAATTTTACCAAATTTATTTGAGAAATTTCTGCCTCTATCGTTACTGTATTTTTTGTCTCAGAAAGTGTTGAAGATAAAATTTTATATTTCATTCTTTTAGTAATATATTTAACAACAAACGAACTCTGATTTTTGGCATATTCTTCATAAGAAATATACGATTTATCATAAGAAGATAGTAAATCATATCCTTTTTTAAAATCACTATTTTTTACACTTTGTAAATATTCTTTTAAAGTGTTGTTATAGTTTTTGCAGGAGAATAAAATTATAGATAAAAATAACAAGTGTATAATTTTTTGCATAAGTTAAAGTAATCCTTCAATAAATTTTATCAATTCTTCATCTGTAAAATCAACAGGATTTCCTGTCATACTTCCACCTTTTGAACGACTTACTATTTCGGTAGCCATATCTTTTGATATATTAAAACTTTTAAAATCGTAAGGTATCTCAAGAGTGTTATTTAATAAAAATAAAGTATCAATAAGTTTTGTTGTGTTAGAATAATCTTTATTAATCAATAATGCAAGGTCTTCATAAATAGAAGGATTTTTTTGAATATTTAATTTAGTGATATGAGGTAGTAAAATTGCACAAATTAACCCATGAGGAATATCAAACATTCCACCAAGTCCAGATGCAAAACCATGCACACCGCCAAGCCCAGAGTTAGCAAGTGTTATCCCAGATGCAATACTACTTTCAAGCATTATAGTCCGAGCATCTATATTAGTTAAATCAGTTTTTAGTTTTTTTATAGCATCAATTGCTTTTGGTATGTAGAATGATGAAAAACTTTGGCAGTAATTGTTTTTCTTTTTTGTAACAAAAGACTCTATTAACTGACATATTGCATCCATTCCACCAAAAAAAGTCTCATTTTGAGGTAAAGAAATGGTAAGAGTTGGATCTGCAATTACAACTTTTGCTAAAAGTCTATCGTCTCTAAATGATTTTTTGTATTTTTTTTCTCTCGAAGTTACAACAGAATTTTTTGTCACCTCAGCACCAGAGCCAGCGGTCGTAGGGACAGCGATGAAGGGTAGGGGAGAGTTTACAATTTTATAATCTTTACCAACGCCTTCAAGGTAATTTTCGACACCTTTTTGATTTGTAACTAACCCAGCCAAAGCCTTTGCAGTGTCAATAACGCTTCCGCCACCAATCGCTAAAACACAGTCAACATTGTTTTGTAAAGCAAAATCGGTTGCTTGATCGATTATTTGTGGGGTTGGTTCGCCTTTTATACCATTAAACTCAACAAAATCAATTTTTTCTTCTTTTATTGATAAAATTATTTTGTCATAAAAGCCACTTTTCTTTAAAGAAGAGCCCCCTGTCACTATAATTAGTTTTTTAGTATAATTTTTAACTATTTTTCCTATTTTTTGATAATTATCTTTTGCAAAAATTATTTTTTGCGGCACAATAAATTCAAAATTCATTTTTTCTTACTCCTTAAATTAATAAAGAAATATTGATAGAATAATAAATAATTATTAACTTTCTTTTAGAGAATTCTAGGTATATTTTATTTTGCCTTCATGAATAATATATGGATTACTCATTGGTTCTCCAAGGAAATATCCTTGAGAATAATCGACTCCGAGTTCATAAACTTTATTAAAAACTTCTTTTGAATGAACAAATTCCGAAATTGTCTTTAATTTGAGTTCTTTTGCAAAATTAACTATTGTTTTAGTAATAATTTGAGAATTAATATCAGTATCTATATTTTTTATCATAGAAGCATCTATTTTTATATAATCAACATTTAGTTTTAATATATGCTCAAAACTAGAATATCCAGACCCAAAATCGTCAATAGCAATCTTACAGCCCAAAGATTTAACATAATCAATAAATTCTATGATTTTAGAATAATTTTCTATGCCATCCGATTCGAGTATTTCAAAAACAACATTATGTGCTAAAATTTTGTATTCTAAAAGTTTTGATTTAATAAAATAGTTAGTTTCTTCATTAAGAATATCATAAACAGATAAATTTATAGAAAATTCAAAATTGGTACTAATAAATGTATTAAAAGACTTTGTTATCATTATTTTTGTAATTAAAGGATAAAGTCTTGTTTTTTTGGCAACATCAAGAAATTTATAAGGGCTTTCTATTTGACCATTTTTATTGATGAGTCTAACAAGACATTCATATTTCTCTATTTTATTTGTTCGGTTATTAAAAATAGGTTGAAAATAAGGAACTATTCTATTGTCATTTATTGCACTTTTTATTTCTCTTGTCCATTTAATATTATTTTCATATTCTTTTGATAATTCCATTTTTTCATTGTAAACAAGATAATGTTTTTGTAATTGTTTTGCTTTTCTTAGGGACATATCTGCATTTATAAGTAAATTATTTTTATTAATAATTTCATCAATAGATGGAATTATTTTTATGTTATGAGAAACTCCAACTGTCACTCTTATATTTATTTCCTGTTCATTAATTAAAAAAATTTTATCATTAATTTCTAAAAATATATTTTCAATAATGGAATTTTTTAATACAGTTTCAATTTGGTTTTCACTAATATTTTTATCTATTAATATAGCAAATTCATCTCCTATCATTTTATAAAGATTGCTATTTTCAATTAATATTTTTTTTAGTCTGATTGCTACTTCTATTAGTATTTTATCAGCAACTTCATTTCCAAAAAAATCATTAATTTCCTGAAAATCATCAATATTAATTAAAATAATTATTGGGAATTTAAAATCTTCTATATCAATAATCAATTTCTTTTTGTTTGGGAGATTTGTAGGTTTATCGTAATATAATTGTCTTAAAATTTCTTTATTATATTCTTGGATAGATAAAGCCATCACATTAAAACTTTCACCAAGATCGCCAAGTTCATCATTAGTTTTTACAGCACATCTATTTGTAAAATCATTTTTAGAAAATCTTTCAACTGAAGTTTTTATTTGAAAAATAGGATCTAAAATTAGCCTTTTTAACCCAAAAAATATTGAAACTAACATAAATACAGAAACTAGCATTGCTATTCCAAAAACTTTAAACATAAGGTTTTTTAAGGATGGGTTTAAAAAATAATCTGTAATATAAATATCAACAGAACCTATAACAAAATTTCTTTTTGTAATTTCTTTAGTTATTTTTAAAAAAACTATTTTTTCTAATATTTCGTCTTCAGATTTTAAATTTAATATACTCCAATCACTATTTCTTGAAAAACCATTCATAAATTTATTTTTTTCATTCTTTACAACAATTGCCAAAACATCCTCATTTGACATCTCTTGAAGGATACAAATTTTAATATTTTCAGTTGAATAACTCCATACCAATTCAGATAGATTATTTACAAGCCTTATACTCATATTATTTGCATATTCTTTTATATTTTTTATTGCTTTATTCTTATTTATATAGAAAGTTACTATTGATTCTATTGATATTATAAGAAAAATATTGGCTATTAATAATAATGATACCTTAATATATATCGAACGAAAAAATTTCATTGATTTTCCTATAAAATAAATGATTATGATAATATATATATAATATTATAATAACTACAAAAAGTTTACTATTTAAATTTAATAAAGTCAATTTCTTTTAAATTATAATATATTTTTATTAATTTTTTATTGATTTAATAAAAATATATATTTTATTTAAAAAAAATCAAATCAGTGATTTTTTTGAGATGCCTCATATTTTTTTATACTTCACTTTTTTAAAAAAGTAATTTTTTGTAACATATAATACAGATTTTTTAGATTGTCACAGATTACACGGATTAGATTTATTTAATTAATCGATATTAAACGAATTAACTTTTTACTCTTTGACAAAATAAAAATTTTTCAGTATATAATACAATTTAATTGTCTTATAATAAATTTTTTGTTATCCTATAACACAGATGAACACATAATACAGATGAATACAAATTAGGACTCTGATTGACACAGATAATATTGGTTGTGTATAGATAATTCTCTAAATTGTCTATATACATTAAACGCATTATTTTTATGAAATGATATTTATAATTGCAAATAATGCAACTTTTAATTATTTATTGACCTTTTAGAAGATTTTAAGTATATAATCAGTGACCTGAGTAAATATGTGCCAATCTGTGTTATAATAAATATTTTTTTTGGGATGATCCGATGATTAGCTATTTAAATATAAAGAATTTTGCGTTAATAGAAAATTGTGAAATTGAATTTTCAAAAGGGTTAAATATAATTTCTGGTGAGACAGGAGCTGGTAAATCAATACTTATTTTGGCTTTGTCTATTTTGTTGGGTGGAAGGGCAAGTACAGAACAAGTAAGAACAGGAGTAGATGAAGCAGTTTTAAATGCTACCATTCAACTTGAAGGACAACACAGCTTAAAAGAAAAACTTTCAGAAATTGGAATTTCTTTAGAAAACGATGAAATTTTA
>MIAN01000223.1 GCA_001829125.1 Spirochaetes bacterium GWB1_27_13
TTACACAATCTAACATTTTCTTGTCATCTTGTCAATACTTTTTTCATTTATTTTTTATCGCTTCTTCATTAACATTAACTATTGTTATATTTAATAAAAGTCGCCATCTTTTATAACATACTCTCGTAAGTTACTTCGTACTTGTTCGTCAACTTATATAAAAACTTTAATTCATTTTAATATATATCAACTAATTTATTTTATTGCTTCATTATTAAATTTTAATATTATTAAAACTCAACTCAGTCGCTCTCTTGTACATCTATTCCTTAATTAGTTCTCATTTATTCGGCATTCTATAAAAAATCTTTAATATTTTTTTATAAAAATCTTACATAACCTATTTATATAAAACTAATTACTTCTTAATTTATTAACTACTTTTTTATTTATTTGTCCTGTTTGTTACTCAACGACGAGGGGGTTTATACCATACCCCTATTCCCTTGTCAATATAAATTTTTACTTTTTTTTAAATTTTTTGGTTATTTATTATTCTTCATAGTTTTTTACAATAATGTTTAAATTTTTAATTCAAAGATGTTAGCAATTATAAAAATTTTAGATTTTTTGAATATCTTAAAATTAACTTTAAAAATAATTTATTATAGAGGTTAAATTTTATTAAAAATCTTTGTATTTTTCAAAAACTTTTCCGTATTTCTTTTATTAATTTGAAAATTTTTCGTTTATTTTTATAATCTCTTCTATATTGCTAAGAAATATATCTACAATTTCAGGATCAAAATGTTTACCACTTTCATTTTTGAAAAAATCTATGACTTTATCAATATTCCACGCTTCACGATAAACTCTATTATGTGATAGAGCATCAAAAACATCGGCAATGGCAGTTATTCTTGAATATATGTGAATTTCTTTTCCTTTAATACCACAAGGATAGCCTTTACCGTTATATTTTTCATGGTGTTGCAAGGCAATAACTGTAGAAGCCCTAAAAATATTTCGAGTTGAAAATTCTAAAAGGTGGTTACCTATCTGACAATGTTTTTTCATTATTTCAAACTCTTGATTATCTAAAGAACCCGGTTTATTTAGTATCATATCTGGGATTGCTATCTTTCCAATATCATGTAAAGCTGAGGCAACTCTTAAAACTTCTGATTCTTCATCAGAAAAACCTAATTTTAGTGCTAAAAACTTCGCATACTCACTAACTCTTTTGACATGATTACTTGTTTCATGTGATCTATTTTCTATAATCTCACCCAAAGTAAAAATAATTTCTTTTTGTGAATTTTCCATTTCTTCATTAAGATAAAGATTATCATAAGCTATAGAAACATTCATTACAAAAATATTAATTAAATTTTTTTCCCAATCATTTAATTCTCTATAACCTTCCAAATAAACTATATTTTGTGAATTATTTTCGCTCATAAAATATATAACATATATGTTACTACCAAAATAACTTGCCTTATTTTTTACAACTTCTTCTATTTTTTTGTACATATCTTTACTTACAACATCTTTTATATTTTTATGAATAAAATCCTGATAAGTACCACTACCTGCGAGTATAATAAACTCATCACCATTTCCAGCAGCTGCAAAACCTGAAGAATGAAAATACATTGCATCAGAATCAAGGCATAAAATAGAAGTAAGTTGGGTTAATACACCAACAGTAAATTTTTTCATAGATTGAACTTTAAATATATTTGCAGATGCGTCAATAATTTTTTCGAGTCCTATTTTATTTTTTTCTATTGTCATTATGTCTTGATAGGAACGAAGAGCAGAAATTATTGTAGTAAATAATTTTTGGGAGGTCAACTCTGTTTTTGCTTTATAATCATTTATATCATATTCTATAATAACTTTTTCTTCTGGTGCTTGACCTGGCTGACCTGTCCTTAAAATAATTCTTACAAAATTATTTTTTAAATCATCTCTTATATATTTAACGAGCATTAATCCAGAATCGTCTTCTTCCATTACAACATCGAGTAAAATAATAGCAGTGTCAGGATGTTCTTTAATTAATTCTTTTGCCTGTTTTGCGGAATAAGCACTTACAAATTGAATTCTTTTACCTTTAAATAAAAAAAAATTTAGTACTAAATGAGTTACTCTATGAACTTCTTCTTCATCATCAACAATCATTACTTTCCAAAAATCTTTTTTGAGAGACTCATTTTCTTTTTCTTCTTTTGCAAAAATTAATTCGTCATCATAAGGTAAATTGTTATCACTCATTTTCTTACCCTTCCTTAATTAATGGCATTTTGATAATAAATTTAACACCTTTTCCTAAATCACTGTAACATTCAATCGTACCACCAAACTTTTGAGTAACAATATTATATACAATATGTAGCCCAAGCCCTGTCCCTCCATCATTTCTTTTTGTAGTAAAAAACGGTTCGTATATTTTATTTAAATATTCTTTTGGAATACCCTTACCATTATCACTATATTCAAATATAAAAAAATTATTTTCTATATTGAAATCAAATATTATTTCACCTTCCATATCTTCTGTAAATCCATGAATTAATGAATTTATAATAAAATTTGTTACAATCTGTGAGAATAATCCCGGATAACTATCGATTTCTAGCCTATCAGAGCAATTTACTAAAATTTTATGCTTTGTTTTTTTTATTTTCGGCTTTAAACTTAAAAGAATCTCATTTAAATATTCTTTTATTAAAAATTTTCTTTTTTCATCAGTTGACTGATCTACAGCAACTTGTTTAAAACTTTTTATTAGTTCGGAGGCTCTTGATAAATTTGATAAAATTAATTTTGAAGATTCTACGCAAATTCCAAGATATACATCAAGATCAGAGCGTTTTAATTGATTATTCTTATACAATTCAAAATAATCATTAGTTTTCTTTTCAAGTAGCGATGATGCTGTGACTCCTATACCAATTGGAGTATTTATTTCATGAGCAACACCTGCAACGAGCCTACCAAGAGCTGCCAATTTTTCTGAACGAATAAGTTCTTTTGTTCTATCCTCAAGTTGTTTTGTAGAATCTATAAGGGCGTCATTTAGGCGATACTGAATTTGTAAAGAACTATTTAACTCTTCTGTCCTTTTTGCAACCATATCTTCAAGGTGAGCATTCATTTCTTCTATTTTTTTATTATTTTCCTGAATTTCAAAAAAATTTGTTTTAAGGTGTTTACTCATCTTAATAATATTTTCTGAAAGAAAACCAATTTCATCTTTTGATTTTACATCTATTACTTCGATAAATTTCCCTGAGGCGATTTGCTGAGCTGATTTTGTTAGAATATTTAATGGTTTTGTAACAAGAAAGTATAGCAATAATGCAACAACTATATCTAAAATAACAATCGTTATAATTACTATAAATATGTAATTAATTCTAGCTTCAACTAAATTTTTGTGGATAGACCTAAGAGAAAATACTATTACAACTTTTCCAACTTCTTTAGGAATATTTGAAGAAGATTTATAAATACATTTTGCTTCTCTTATAAGCCAGAATTTTTTATCTTCTTTTATAAGTTCATGATTTATCCCACTTGGATTTAATTTCTTATTATCTGTATCATAAACTATAACAGATAATATATCATTTTTACCAGCATCATCAGATTGGAATTTTTTTGTGTTTTCATCAAGACTATAAAAAGAAAATTTTTCAATATGAAAAGCATTTATACTTGCAATTAATTCTGTCATAGTTTCTGAATTTTTTATTTTTTCATCAATTCGTTTTTTTTCTTGCAAACCAATTATAAAAATAACCACAGTTATTAAAATTAAAGACAAACAAAAAGAAATAATTAAAGTAAATTTTAGAAATAAAGTAAATTTAATTTCTTTATCCACATGATTACTCCAAGATTTTATTTAAGTTCATTTTTTAATGTGTTTGTAACTTTAATTTTATCATCTTTTATTAATTGCTCTATTTCTTTTACTTTATTTAAAATTTTAGGCTCAATTTTATCTTTAGTGTATTCCATTTCCGTAATACTTACACCACCATTTTTATAACCATATTCATAAATATTATTACCTTTTAATTCACCTTTAATAAATTTGTCACACAAATCAACAACTGTTATATCAAGCCTTTTCATCATACTTGTTAAAACATATCCTTTAGCAAGATGATCTTGATTTGCATCGACACCTATTACAAATTTCTCATAATCTTTTGCAGCTTGTATAATACCATTTCCAGTACCGCCAGCCACAGAGTAAATTATATCACAATCTTCTTGATATAACTTTTTTGCAATATTATAACCTTTATCAGGATTTGAAAATCCAGAGAAATCTGGTAAAAGAGAACAATATTCCACCAAAATACTAGCTTTTTTGTTAGAATATGAAACACCTTCCTGAAAACCTATCAAAAAAGCGTCAATTACACCAATATTCACTCCTCCAATAAAACCAATCTTATTTGTTTTTGTAACCATTCCAGCTAATGCACCAACAACAAATGATCCTTCGTGCTGTGAATAAACAACAGTTAAAACATTATTACGAGGTTTTGCATATTCATCAAGAAGAGCAAACATAATTTCAGGATATTTTGCTCCAACAACTTCGACTGGATTAATCATAAGATAACCGCTTGCGATTATTAGATCGCATTTTTCAGTTACAAGCTCTTCCAAAATTGCAATCATTGTAGCCTCATCATCTTTTTGAGGAATTTTATAACTAATTTCTATATTAAATTTTCTTGAAGCATTGATTAGTCCATTGTACTGCATATCATTAAATGATTGGTCGCCAATTCCACCATAACCTAAAGCAAGTCCAATTTTTTTCTTTTGGATAACGTCCTTTGTGTTTTTATCAGTTTGAATATTTGATTTTTTTGTACAGGAGAAAATCAGAATAATAATCATAAAAGATAAAATAACTAATCTTTTCATTGGAAACTCCTTTAAACATTAAATAGTTTACATTTTATAAAACAAACTAGTTCATAATAATAAATTATAATCTATTTTATCTGTATTTTCAAACAAATAAAAAAATTTATAGAAATTAATTATATTGTAAAAACTATTTGGGAAATACAATATAAAAAAATATAACTAATTTTTAATCAAATTTTTATAAGTTATTTTATTTTTTTATAATTTATAAAAAAACTGCAATAAAACATTGCAGTTTTTGTTAGTTTATTGAAGTTTTAGGCTTTTTCTAATATAATACCTTGATTGGGCTTTAGAATGAGTTGTTTTTGGTAAATATTATTAGTAATCAAGTCTTTCTGTTTACAATTTAGATTTATTGAGTAATCAGAGTCTCCATTGTTAATATAGATAAGAATTTCTTCTTTATTATTAAATCTTTTAAAACCATAGACATTATTTTTATTATCAATTAAAACGTCAGTTAGATTTCCATCTCTAAGTAGATTTTTTTCTTTTCTTATTTTAATTAATTTTTTATAATGTTCCAACAAATCATAATTAATATCATCCCATTTCATTCCTCTTCTATTGTCTGGGTCTCCTCCGCCTGTCATACCTATTTCGTCTCCATAATAGATAAATGGAGTACCTGTATATGTCATCAAAAATAGACTTGCAAGTTTTATTTTGTTTATGTCTTCTCCTGCCTCAAATAAAAATCTAGACACATCATGAGTTCCAATCATATTCCACAAGATATTATAAGCTTGAATTTTATATTCACCCCTTAAAAGTCCAAGTTTATTGCTAAATTCTTCTGGAGTAATACTTTTTTTTGCAAAAAATTCGCCTATACACCATAAAAAAGGATAATTCATAACTGTATCAAATTGGTCACCATTAAGCCAAGGAACAGAAAGATACCATATTTCTGCTATAAGAAGAATGTCTTCTTTAAGTTTTTTTAGTCTATCTCTCAATTTTCTCCAAAAACTATGAGAAACCTCATCGGCAACATCAAATCTCCATCCGTCAATATCGAGTTCTCTAATCCAATATTCTGCTACATCTATAAAATATTCTGCTGTCTCTGGATTTTTTTGCATCAATTTTGGCATTTTGTAATAATGTCCAAAAGTTTTGTAATTAGGATTTCTTTCAACTTTAACAGGAAATGAATCTATTTCAAACCAATCTTTATACTTCGATTTTTCACCATTTTTAACAACATCTTCAAAAGCAAAAAAATTAGGACCACAGTGATTAAATACAGAGTCAAGAATAACTCTAATATTATTTTGATGACATAAATTTACAAGATTTTTTAAATCTTCTTTTGTCCCAAAGTCAGAATCAATCTCGTAATAATCATCAATATCGTATTTATGATTACTGTTTGACTTAAAAATTGGTGTAAGATAAAGTGTATTTATCCCAAGTTCTTTTAAATAATCAAATTTTTCTATTATACCCAAAATATTACCACCAAGATTACTTTTTGGAGTTACTTTACTATCCCAACTGTCAAACTTTTTATTAGAATTATAATTATTGCTTTTATTAAACCTATCAGGAAAAATTTGATAAACAATCGCATCTTTTGCCCATAATGGAACATTAAATACATCATCTTCTGCTACTGTTGGAATATTAAATCTAATTGGATTATTTTCATCAGTAAAAAAGACATATCCACCATAATATAATGTTTCTGCGTCATTTTCTAGCTCAAAATAATAATTCATACTTATCATATCAAAAGGAAGATTTTTTTCAAAATAATCATAAAATTGATCTGTAACGACTTTTTCCATTTCCGTTGTACGCCAATTTCTATCACCATAATTAAATTTATACTTATCTATATACTTTAGGTTTACTTTTTTCATATCATTCTTTTTAACCCTAATTTTTATAAGAGTTGTATTTTTATCTAATGGATATGTGTAATTTGAAGAAATATTATGTAAAATAGCTTCTTTATTCATCTTTTTCCTCCGTTTATTTATACAAAAAAGTTTTTGATTTGTCACAAATTTAAAAAGTTAAATATAATTAATGTATATATTTACACGATTTAATCTGTGCCAATCCGCGACAATCTGATTAATCTGTGTTATAGAATGATTAAATAATAACTAAATTAAATAAAAAAGTCTGTGATTTATATCACATTTTGATTTATTTTAACGATTATCCAAATTATTTCTATACCCAATCGTTTCTAAAATGGCAATCAGAATAATATAAGTTTAAACCACGAAGAACACAAAGAAAATGGGATAAGAAAAAGAATTCTGATTAAAAAGTCCAATAACTCATCTTTTTTATTGAAATACTCTCTAATTCTTCGTGGTAAATTTTGGCTTTTAAATTGGTATTTTTTAATAAAATTTATTTACCATTTAAAGTTCGTTAGGTATAGTTACAATTTAATCTGTGTAATCAGTGACAATCTGATTAATCTGTGTTATATTTTTGTAATTTACTCTTTTAGTGACAAATCAAAAACATTTTCTCTTATACCCTTTAAAGTATTTGAGTTAAAAGGTCTATCGTGTCCTGGTACAAAAATACCTTTAAAATTCTTAAATCCTTGTATTGTTTCAAGATATTTTTTTGCATCCATTTCGGCTTCCACTAAATTTTCTTTTTTTTCTATGTTTAAAATGAGTCTATTACTTAAAGCATCTCCTGTAACGTAAAAGTTTTTATGAGAACTTTCAATTAAATAAGAATAATGATAAAGAGTATGACCAAAAGTAGGTATTATTTTAACAAATGGAGGAATATCAGGGTTATCTTCTATAAAACTATGGCTTAAATCAAATCCAAAACTTTTTTTACTCCAAAATTTTTTTGTTAATTCTTTGAGGATTACTGCATCAAATTCTTTAAAAAAACCATTATAATTTTCAAATTTTTGGTTAAGAAAAGTATATAAATCTTTATCAGAAAGAGCAACATCAGCAATCTCATCAGCCACTTCATAATCTTTGGCAGAAAAAATAAGTTTGGCTTTCCTAAAAAAACTATTTAGTCCAATATGATCAGGATGAATATGTGTTATAAAAACCCATTTAATATCATCAGGCGATAGACCAAAATATTGTTTTAGTGGTAAAATTATTTCTTCAGGTTTATAAGGGCTTCCTGTATCAAAAATCATTGCCCCATATTTTTTATCAACATAAACAAAACTAAATGTTTTTAAAAAATTTAACCCACCTTCTTCCCGTGGTACTGAAAAATTAGAAAGAATATAACCTGCTCTCAATTATTTGCCTCTCTCATTAATATTTAAAAATAAAAGATTCATTTGTGGAATAATTTGACCATTATATTTATTTAATTCTAATTGATAAATTGCATCGTATTTGTTAGAATCTTTGTGAATAGACTCAAACCAATTCGCTTTATTCCAATATAAAGCAGAAATTTGATTTTGTGAAGCATCTATATATAATTTTAGATGATTTTTGTCTTTACCCATTTTTAAAAAGTTGTTTACTCTTAAGTTTGGTGTAAAAAAAATTGGACTTTCATTAGCTTCACCATAAGGCTCAAGAATGTTAATAATTTTAAACAAATCGTAATTTAAATATTCATAAGGAATTTCTGCATCAATATAAACATT
>MIAN01000224.1:0-7614 GCA_001829125.1 Spirochaetes bacterium GWB1_27_13
CAAAAAACTTAAAAAAACTAGGTATTGATAATCAAGTAATATCACAATCGACTGGTTTGTCTTTAAAAGAAATAGAATCTTTATAATAAGCATTTATTAATTTTTTTGAAAGATTTGGAGCAAAAAGGAGAAATGTTTCTATCATCCAATATAGAAATTTATGTGAAATAAATAAAAAAAATATAAAAATACTTGATTTAAGTATAATTATATTGTTTAATCTATGTAAATCCTATAAAATCTAACTAATCTGTGTTATATAATTCTACAAGCAGGGGGGGTTATATGAATATTTCTGGTGAGGAAATTGTTGATTTACTTGGGGATTTTACTGATAATTTTTTGGTTAAAATAGATGATAAAGATATATTAACAAATTTCACAAATGCAGTTTTTAATGATGATCTGTTTGGTGTCATACCTTTTGGTAAACTAATCAATTTTGGTTTTAAAAAAATCCTTGAAATTGCTGATCAAAATAAAGCGTTTAGAGTTGCTTTTAATGCGAGTTATTGCCTTACATTTTTACGAGCCTGCCAAAGATATAAAATTGAACTAAAAATCCAAAAACAAACAAAAGAAGAGTTAAAAAAAATAAATGGAGAGTTTTTGGTCGAATCTTTTGATATGTATAATTTTAATACTAATACAATTATTTCTCAATATGAAGAACTTCTTTTTGTAAATATAGGCGAATTATATAAAAATAAAGTAAAAAAGTATATTAGTGACTATTTGAAACTTAATTTTATTAGTTTAATTGAAGATTCTAAATTAAAACTAAAAAAACTTAATGAATACTTTAAATCTGATAAGTATGAAGAACAAAAAAGGCTTTCAAAATACCAAAAATACGATACAGAACTCAAAAATATGTATTTTCACCCTGTTTTTGATGATATACGAGGCGTTGGACTAAATGATTTGTATATAGAGCCAAATTTTGGGATATACGAACATTGTTTTGATAAAGAATATTCTAATAAAGAAGATATTTTTATTGATGTTAAAACTTATGAGGAAAGTATCCATAACTATATCTATGATGTTATAAAAAAAAATGAGCCTATAAGGGGGCTAAAACAAAATACTCATAATGTCGTGTTTTTGCTTGGCTCTCCTGGTCAAGGAAAATCATCGTTTTGTAAGAGGTTTTTGTACGATGCGATAGAAGATAGTATTTTTGGTGATAAAAAAGTATTTTACATAAGACTAAAAGAGATAAATGTATCAGACCTTACTGGTAACCCAATTAAAACTATAAAAGAAAAGATAGAAAAAGAAATTGATCTAAGTCTTGGCAATGAGTTTGAAAACGCAATACTGCTACTCGATGGGCTTGATGAAGTGCATATACAAAATAATCTTGCAATAGATGAAATCGATGAAATATGCAAAAATATAATACATCGGGCTAATAATTATTATAAAAACATAAAAATAATAATAACTTCACGAAAAGGTTATATAAGCCTCGAAAAGTTTAAAAAAGAAGAAAATTTATTGATCTTGCAACTTAAAGATTTTAGTATTGAGATGCAAATCCAATGGTTAGAAAAATATAAAAAATTTTATAAAGATATAAAACTTAGTGAAGAAAAAATAAAGTTGTATAATGATGAGGACGGTAAATATTCTCATATAAAAGAGTTAATAACTCAACCAATACTTTTGTATATGATAGCAACGATTGATTTTGATGTTGATAATGGGGCAAATAAGGCTGCGATTTACGATAAGTTGTTTACTATGTTAATACAAAGAAAATATGATAGTAAACAAATCAAAATATTAGAAAATATAGAAAAAGATGACCTAAGAGACTTTATAAGAGATATTGCTTTTAATATATTTGTTACAAAAAAAGATAGTATCCACAAAAAAGAGATGTTAAAACTTGATTGTACCAAAAAATTTATCCAAAAAATTGGCGAAAAATCTGTTAATGACTCAATAAAAGGGGTAATGATTGCTTTTTATTTTCAGGAAACTAAATCAAAAGATGAAGAAGCCAGTTGTGATTATGCGATAGAATTTATCCATAAGTCATTGTATGAATATATGTGTGCAGAAAAAATATGGTATGAGATACTTGGTTTTATTGATCGTACTGAGAGAACAAAAAAATATAGGATAGATAGTCTTAAAGATTGCTTAGAAAAATTATCAAATTTGTTTAGTAGAAGATTTTTAACCAATGAAGTTAGCCAATATTTAATAGAAATAATCCAAAATGATAAAAATACAGATAAAAACAAACTAAGCGATAGATTGAGTCTATTTTTGGAACAATTATTACAAAAAGATTTTTTGTATAGTTATAATATCGATGGAGATGACAATCCAATTGATATGAGTATTAATACTTTTTATGGATATTGGTTAGTATTATCAAGCCTTGAGTTAAAGAAAAATTATATTACAAATGAAAGTATAAAAGAAAGATTTGTTTTACTTTTAAAGATATTATTAAATTATAAGAGTGGATTAAATTTGTCTTATCAGGATTTGAGTTGTATAAGACTTAGAGGAGCAGACCTTAGAGGAGCAGACCTTAGAGGAGCAGACCTTAGAGGAGCAGACCTTAGAGGAGCATACCTTAACGGAGCATACCTTATAGGAGCATACCTTATAGGAGCATACCTTATAGGAGCATACCTTATAGGAGCATACCTTAGAGGAGCATACCTTAGAGGAGCAGACCTTAGAGGAGCAGACCTTAGAGGAGCATACCTTATAGGAGCAGACCTTAACGGAGCATACCTTATAGGAGCATACCTTATAGGAGCAGACCTTAGAGGAGCATACCTTAACGGAGCAGACCTTAACGGAGCAGACCTTAGAGAAGCAGACCTTAGAGGAGCAGACCTTAACGGAGCAGACCTTAACGGAGCAGACCTTAGAGAAGCAGACCTTAGAGAAGCAGACCTTAGAGAAGCAGACCTTAGAGAAGCAAAAAATCTTACAAGAAAACAATTATTATCTGCAAGATTATACAATACCAAAATTGATAAAGAAAACTATCGACGATTAACTAAAGACGGTGAAATTGAAGGTTTAATTTGTGGTGATGAGTAAAAAATTAATTATGCAATTTTAATCTCTGTCAATCTGAGATAATTTGATTAATCTGTGTTATATTGAAATATTTCTAAAAAAATTATATTTTTATTACTATTTCTTATTTTTTGTTGTATATTTAATAAATATATGGAGGTTAATTATTATGAAAAAGGTAGTAAATAAAACTTACTTTTATTTGTTATTTATTGTATTTTTAACATTTTTGGGTTGTCCACCAGATGCTGTCGCGCCAGAAAATAAAGCTCCAGAAATAATTGCTCTAACAGCAAGTGCGACTACGGTAGAAGCTAAAACAAAAATAACATTAACTTGTGATGCAAAAGACCCAGAAGGAGACTCGTTAAATTATAGATGGGAAGTATCTGTTGGTACTTTATCAACAACAACAGGGTCTAATGTAGAATGGACTGCACCAGCAGTAGCAGGAACAGCTCTAATAACTGTTTATGTAACTGATGGTAAGAAGTCAGTATCAAAAACTAAAATACTTGATATTGTTGAACCAAATGGTCCTGTTACAAATTTTACTGCAACAGTAGGAAACACTAAGATTTTTTTGAGTTGGGTAAATCCTTCAACTTCGCAATTTGCAGGAGTTAAAATATTAAGAAAAACAGATGCTTATTCAATTAATGCGACAGATGGTACAAAAGTTTATAGTGGTACAGGTAACTTTTATGAAGATACAGGATTGACTAATGGTACAAAATACTATTATACCGCATATTCTTTTAATACAAAAGGAGAATTTGCTACTGATGTAACAGCTAGTGGAATCCCAGATGCAGCTGCATTGGATACTGTAGCAACTCCTACATTTAACTCAACAGGTGGAAGTATAGATAATACATTCTCTCTTACAATAAGTTGTGTAACTACTGGAGTAGCAATATATTATACAAAAGATGGTTCTGCTCCTTCCAAATCAAATGGAATTTTATATTCAGGCTCAATATCAATAAATGATAATGTAACTATTAAAGCAATAGCAATAAAAAGTGGATATAATGATTCTTCGGTAAGTGAAGTTAGTTTTACATGGAATGGTCTTGTTAAGACTGCGGTTACTGTGCCTCAATTTTCTAAATCATCGGGTGCTGTATCAGTTAATGATAAAGTATCAATAAGTTGTGCTACAACTGGTGCTACAATAATATATACAGTAGATGGTACTGATCCAAGAACAAGTGCTACAAAAATTACTTCAACAACATCACCTGTTGATGTTACAATAACAAAAACAACGATAATTAAAGCTTATGCAACTAAAAATGATCCTAATAACTTTATAGATTCTGATGTTGTTACAGGAGAATATCAAATAGTTGTGGCAAAACCGACTTTTAGTCCAATACCTACCATTCCTCCTAGCATAGTTTCAGTAAACTCCACAGTAAGTATAACTTGTGCAACAACTGGTGCAGAAGTATTTTATACTACTGATGGTTCTGATCCTAAGACTAGTATTACTAGAAAGTCATCTACAACATTTCCTATTCAACTCACTATAACAACAACAACAATTTTAAGAGCTTATGCAACACTAACTGGATATACAGACTCTTTGGAAGCAACTGGAGAATATAAGATTTCTTATGGAACAGTGGCAACGCCAGTTATATCACCAACGCCATCAACAAGTACATATTCTTATGATACAACTGTTGATGTTACAATTACTTGTGCAACAGATGGAGCTACGATAAAATATACAATAGATAGTGTAGATAATCCGTCAGAAACTGTTGGAATTGTTTATACTGGTAAAATATCTTTGGTAAAAAATGCAACTATAAAAGCAATTGCATTAAAAACAGATTATACTGATTCTGCAATAGCAACTCAAAGTTATTTAATAGACATATCTCCAAAAATTAATGTTCTTTATGGTGGTGTTACTAAGATTGATAATTCAACAGGAATTTATGAATTTCCTGAAACAGCCGTTAATGGTACTAACGAAGCGACATTTGTTATAAAAAATGATGGTGGTAGTAATCTAACACTTACTGGTACGTCTCCTAATTATGTTACAATTTCAGGGACAAATGCTTCATTATTTAGTGTATCTCTGCAACCAGATAAAAACATTATTTTGCCAAAAACAACCACTACTTTTAAATTAGCATTTACTCCAACTGCGATTGGGTCATATTCGGCAACAATTACAATATTAAATAATGATAAGGCATTTACATTTACAATAAAAGGTAAATGTTCTTATGTTCGCTTAAAAAATTGGACACTAGCAAAAGCAAATCCATTTTCTTCTATGAGTTTATATGGTGGGTTAAAAGCTGAGGTAATTGGAGATCAAATTACTGCTGTTAATTTGGAAAGTTTGCATTCAACAGATGCTCTAACATGGCAAAAATATTCTGGATTTTTACCTGTTTATAACGGAGCAACAGAATCATACAGTTTTACTGATCATAGTTTAATAAATTTTAATGGAAATCTCTGGTGTATAGGTGGAATGTATACATTTAAAGATCCTACAACTGTTTATACGGGTTACAATATTAATAAAGTATATAAATCTACAACTTATGGAGAAACATGGGTAGAAATATCTCCTACGGATGGATATATCTTTTCACCAATAAATCAACATACAGCAACAGTATTTAATAATAAAATATATATAATAGGTGGATTTGCTAATATGAATCATGGGGCTGGTTATGATGTTACTTATGCTGAAACAAACGAAGTATGGTATAGTTCAGATTGTAAAACATGGACAAAAGAGGCTTCAACAATTCCATTTGAATCTCGAGCAAATCATCAAACTGTTGCATTTAATAATAAGTTGTGGCTTATCGGTGGTGAGAAAAGAAGCGGATGGAATAGTTTAGATTTTACATTCTCAGATATTTGGTATTCTTCTGATGGTTCTACCTGGATTAGATCAACTGATACAGCAGATTTTGGTAAAGTTACAGGACATAAATGTTTTGTTTATGACAATAAATTGTGGCTTTTTAATAATAAATGGATTTGGTACTCCGAAGATGGTGAAACATGGAAGTTAATGACAAGTTCTCCTGCTTTTGGAGAAATCTCAGGATATAATATTGTTCAGTTTAATAATAAAGTTTATCTTATTGATACAAATAATATTTGGGTATCAGAATAAACTAATTTCAGCAAGCAGTTTTAAAAAATTGCTTGCTGATTTATATAACACAGATTAATCAGATTGTCACGGATTGACACATATTAAATCGTGTAACTATAAATAATAACACTATTTAACTTTTTAAATTTGTGATAAATCAAAAACTTTTTGATATAATTAAGGGAAAAACATGAAAAAAATACTAATTTTATTATCATTAGTCTTTGTAATGGCATTCTTAAACGCAAAAGAAAAAATTGTTATAATGAGCCTAAAGCCAGCTAGTTCATCAGAAAAAGATATTCAACAGGCAACTTCTATTACCGAAAACTTGATTACCGCGATAATAAATAATGGTAATTATGAGGTTTTGGAAAGACTTCAATTAAATAAGATTTTTGAAGAACTTAAATTAACTTCGGGTGATGAGTTTGATGACCAAGAAGTTCTTGAAATTGGTAAATTGGCAAAGGCAAAACTTGTATTATTGGGTAGTATAACAAAACTTGGGGCAACAATTTCAATTAATACTCGAATAATTGATGTTGAAACATCATCAAGTCGAATTGGTAAAAATATTTCAGTTCAATATGAAAGTGATTTACCTGAAGCAATCGCTCAATTAGCAAAAGATATTCTAACAAATCAAACAACAGTCAAATTTGAATCCGAGAATACAAAACAATTTAAAAAATATAATACACTCGCAGTCTCATTTGTAATATCTGGCTCTATTTCATTAGCACTCGGCATAGGCTTAACAGCAGTTGGTGGATATGGGGCTTATGCTTATTCGATAGATTACAGAAAGTACACTGATAGTACCGCAAGTACTGATTATAAAAACTCAATCTACAAAGAAATGATGAATTACTATTCTATGATGATTGCAGGTCTTACAACTGGCATAATTTTTTTAGTCGCTGGACTTGCTTTAGATATTGTTTCTATACCAATGTTTGTTAAAGCAAAACAATTTAAAGTTGCTATGATTGTGAATACTGATAATGTCGGATTACAGTTTGTTTTTAAATATTAAGGACTAATTTAAAATTTGTAAAAATACGGATAATTTCTTATTATTGTATCATTTTAGATAGAATAATTGATTTTATCTGTATTTTGTATTTTTAATAATAAAATGACTTCAATATTGAAATGTAATTTTTATATTATCTAATAATTATTATGAAATTCTGAACTCAATACTTATTTTATAGTAAAAGTCCGCTATGTTTAGATTAAAAGTTCACTATATTTAGATTAAAAGTCCATTATATTTAGATTAAAAGTCCATTATATTTAGATTAAAAGTCCATTATGTTTAGATTAAAAGTTCACTATGTTTAGATTAAAAGTTCACTATGTTTAGATTAAAAGTTCACTATGTTTAGATTAAAAGTTCACTA
>MIAN01000224.1:7629-16157 GCA_001829125.1 Spirochaetes bacterium GWB1_27_13
AAAAGTTCACTATGTTTAGATTAAAAGTTCACTATGTTTAGATTAAAAGTTCACTATGTTTAGATTAAAAACAATATTGATAAAATTTTCTTAAAGTTTATAAAAATATAAAAACCTATTGATTTTGTTATTTTGTTTATATATTATCTTATAAAGTAGTTTTTATGAAAAAATTATGCTATTATTTAATAGATAGAGATTATATAACTCCTACTTGGTTAGTCAATAATCTTGAAGTTTATATTAAAGTTAATTCTATCTAAAAACCATCCATTTAGAGGTGTTTAATCATGTCAATCTATGATAATCCCCAACAATCCGATTTAGTTATATATATCCCAACTACTAAATTTGATGTTGAAAAAATCATTGAGTTATCAAAAAATGAATATCCATTCTACAAACCAATCCTAAAAGATTTATTTGAATGGATACAAGATATAAATTGGCCTGTTGCACGATATATTGTTCCGCTATTAATCAAATCTGGCAAAGATGTTTTACCAATAGTTAAAGAGATATTAGATTCAACCGATGATGTTTGGAAATACTGGACATTAACTTGCGTAATAAGTGAAATGCCACCAGACATTTTAAAAGGATTAGAGCCAGATTTACTAAGAATAAAGAATAATCCAACAACTAGTGAGATAATGGAAGAATTACCCCAAATAGCATTAGAATTATTAGAAAAGATTTAAAAAACTGGTGTAAATATGACAAATTTAGTTTTAAATTTCTATTTTATTTTTATTTCTTGTTGCTATAATATATATTCCTGCAAAAGTATAATAAATACCCATTAGCAATAATATTATGCCAGCTATATTTCCCTTAGAAATAAACATAATTGAGAATACTAATCCCAATATGCCAGCTAAAATCGATAATATGCTTAAAATCCATTTAGCCCATTTTGCATCTCTAATTACAAATATAATCAATATTAAAGTTAATATAAATCTTACTATCTGTTGTATAATTTCTTTATTTCCAGTTAAATTAGTATAGACAAAAATTATACCTATATCTATTAAAAGCATTATCAAGCAAATGATTAATAAATCTTTTCTAATATTCTTCACAATTTTATCTCCTATTTTTTGAAATTCGTTTGTTTAAAAATATTTTAAAAAAATCCAACTCTTCCTTAACTCCAAGTCTATCCAGAGACCAAATAATTATCACCTATTCGTCACAATTTTTTTTACAAAATTGGGTAATGCTAAAGATGCTTTATGAATTTCAGTGTTGTAATACTTACAAGTTTTTTCGAGTTGATCGCTTTTTTCTTTATTGAATTTATGGAGAGAGTAGGCATCTGATGCAAATGTGAATGTCCAGAAGCCAGAAGGGTAGAGGAGTATAAAAGCACAGTAGGTTTCTACATTTATAAAAACATTAGAAATTGCTTTTGTCATGTCAGACATAATAGCATCTTGAAACCAAGGGGTTTCTGATTGGGAAACCATAATTCCATCTGGTTTAAGAGATTTTTTTATCAATCTATAATAATCTTCTTTAAATAAATTTGATGCAAAACCAACAGGTTCGGAAGAATCTGTTAGAATAACATCAAAATAACTTGTATATGAGTCAATAAATTTAAAACCATCTTCAAAAGCAAGTTTTACCCTTTTATCATTGAGTCCAGATGTTAAATCTGGGAAAAATTTTTGACATGTTCTTACAACTTTTTCGTCTATTTCACAAAGAATTACTTCTTCAACACTGTCGTGTTTTATGATTTCTCTAATTGCTCCTCCGTCGCCACCTCCTACAACCAAGACTTTTTTAGGGTTTGGGTGAGATGTTAGTGGCATGTGGCTAATCATTTCGTGGTAAACAAATTCGTCTTTGTCAGAAAGCATAATGTCACCATCAAGTACGAGCATTTTACCAAAATTTTTTGTTTCAAAAATTTCTATTTTTTGAAAATCTGATTGTTCTTCAAAAATTTTTTCTTTGCAATCAATTTCTACTGTAATTTTATCAAAATAATTTTCTCTAAAAGTCATTTTATTCTCCAAAAATATATTTTTAATTTTAATCTTAGTATAAGTGGTGTCGTAAATAGGTGTCATATTTATTACTTTTCCCAATATTACATTTTTTATATAATGTTTGTAAATTATTAATATTATCTATACCAGCTTTTGAATTAGCTTAAGAGTTCAACCTTATTAGTTATTTATTTCATATAGATTAATTCCAATTACTGAATCATAATTTTTAAAATCGTTATCTAAAGTAAACAATTGATAATTTTTTCTTTTTACGACAGCACAAATTAAAAAATCGATATGTGAGCCTTGAATACCTCTACTTCTACATTTGTTAAAATATTCTGCTGCATTTTCATAATCTTCCAATATTATTTCTTCATCTTGAAAATATTTTAACTTTTCTTTTAGCTGGTTAAATTTTATTTCATCTCTTATTCCAGAAAGTATTTCTTGTCGTATTGGTCCAATAATCATAACTTTATATTCAGAAATTATTTTTTTTAAATTATTAATAATTTAAATATCATTCTCTAATTTCTCATTTTTTCGGAATGATAAAGACCAAACTGATGTATCAACTAATATTTTCATTTCTATTTCTTAACTTTTTATAATTATAATTTTCATCATAATCGATAGAATTAAACATATCAAATATTTCTTCTTGTTTTCTTCTTTCAATAAATTCTTTTAAAGCTAAATTTACAGTATCTTTTTTGGTTTTAATTTTTCCTATTTTTTGAGCAGAAACTAATAACTTATTATCAATAGCCAAATTGGTTGCCATAATTTTGTCCTCATTAATAATATACACATTACAATATGTAAATTCAAGAAATATTTTTTATTTTTCTTGTGGATATACTTTTCAATTAAACTACCTCAAATCTGTAATCTTATATCTCTTTTTAATATGAGAAAGGCTTGTTGATTCTACAAGTTTTATTGTTGACTCTATATTGTAAGTTACCCTAATTTTAGATTTTAGGACTTCTGTTATTTTTATAAAATCAGATAAGACATTGGCAAAAGAGCCAGATTTAATTTCAACATCTATTTCTATTTTATCAAGCCCTTCTTCACGAGAAACTTTAATCTCAAATTTATCACCAAGAGAATCTTCTTCTGAAACAATTTTACTCAACACTTCGGGGTATATTTTTACTCCGTTTATGATTATCACATCATCAGTTCTTTTTTTGAGTCTCTCTATTCTTAGTATTGTTCTTCCACACTTACATTTTTCTTTACTAATTGATGTTATATCACGAGTTCTGTATCTTAATAATGGGAATGCTTCTTTTGTAAGAGTAGTTAAAACAAGTTCTCCTTCTTCTTTTTCGCCCAATACTTCGCCAGTCTCTGGGTTAATTATTTCTGCATAGAAATAATCTTCGCTTAGATGAAGCCCTTCTTTATACTGACATTCAAAAGCAACCCCAGGTCCGATAATTTCCGAAAGTCCGTAAGAATCGTATGCTTTTATATTTAATTTTTCTTCAATAAAATTTCTAATTTCTTCATTCCAAGGTTCAGCACCAAGTAAACCAATCCTTAGAGATAATTCATTTTTATTAATATTTAATTTTTCGAGTACATTTGCAAGGTTTAGTGCCATAGTTGGAGTTGCAATTAAAACCGTTGTCCTATAATTTTTCATAATTTCTAATTGATGCTCTGGATTTATGTTTGAAACTGGTATTATCGAAGCTCCAATTTTTTCTGCTCCATAATGAAATCCAAGTCCGCCAGTAAACATTCCATACTCAAAAGCAATTTGGACTACATCGTTATTTGTTACGCCAACAGCATTTAAAGTACGAGCAACTAATTCTGCCCAATGGTTTATGTCGTTTTTTGAGTAGCCAACAGCAATAGGTTTACCCGTAGTCCCAGAGGTAGAATGAAATCTAATTATTTCTCTTAAAGGTAGTGCAAATAAACCATAAGGTTGGTTTAATCTTAATACATCTTTATCCATAAAAGGAATCTTTTTTATATCAGAAAGAGATTTTATATCCTGTGGCTTTATGTTTCTTTCTGTAAAAATCTTTTTATAATATGGAATATTTAAATAAAGCCTATTTATTAAAGCCTGTAATTTTTCGAGCTGAAATTGTTGTATTTCTTCTTGAGCCATAGTTTCGTATCTTGTATCCCAGATAAACATAAATCCTCCTATTTGTCTGTAACTTCTTTATAGTTTTTGCCAAGATATGCTCTAACTATATTATTATCACTAAGCAAATCTTTAGAATCTCCTTCACTTACGATAAAACCTGTTTCGATTACATAACCTCTTGTAGAATATTCTAAAGCCAACCTTGCGTTTTGTTCTACTAAAATAATACTAATGCCAAGTTGTTCTTTTAAATTAAAAAGTATTTTAAAAATATCTTTAATAACCAAAGGAGCAAGCCCAGTTGAAGGCTCATCCAAAAGTAGAATCTTTGGTTTTGCCATTAAAGCTCTACCTATTGCAACCATTTGTTGTTGTCCACCAGATAGAGTACCAGCAAGTAGTTTTGTCTTTTCTTTTAGAATCGGAAATAGGGTATAAATAAAATCAAAAGAAATAGAACTAACTTTTTCTTTTTTAAGTCGTGGATAAGCACCAAGTAACAGATTGTCAGAAACTGTCATTTTACTGAAAATTTGACGACCTTCAGGGACAAGGCTTATTCCAAGATTAACTATCTGGTCAGAATTAAGTTTAATTATATCAGTGCCATTAAAATTAATTTCACCATCGATATTTTTATTTAGTCCAACAATTGCTTCCAAAAGAGATGTTTTACCAGCACCATTACTACCAATTAATGTAATAATTTCTTTTGGATTTATATGAAGACTCACACCTTTTACCGCTTCAATTTGCCCATGTTTAACTGAAAGGTTCTTTATTTTTAACATTTATTCCCCCAGATACGCTTTAATTACTTCTGGATTTTTTTGGATTTGCTCCGGTGTTCCTTCTGCTATTTTTTCTCCAAAATTAAGTACAATTATATTGTCAGATATTCTCATAACAAGGTTCATATCGTGTTCTATTAAAATAATACTAATACCAAGTGATAAAATCTTTTTAATTTTATCGCCAAGTTCTTCTGTTTCAGTTGGATTAAGCCCAGCAGCTGGCTCATCCAAAAGAATTAGTTTAGGTTTTGATGCAATCCCTCTAATTATTTCAATTTGTCTTTGGATACCAAAAGGTAAGTCAGAACAATTTGTATGTGCATATTTTTCGAGGTTCAATATTTCTAAAAGTTCCGAAGATTTTTTTCTTACCCTTTTTTCTTCATAACTATCAATTAAAAAAAGAGACTGAAAAATATTTGACCTACATTCTAAGTGCATTCCAACCATAATGTTTTCTAAGACTGTCATATTAGAAAATATTTGCAAATTTTGGAATGTTCTTGTAATCCCAAGCTTTGCGATATTAAAAGTTTTTTGTTTTGAAATTTCCTTATTATAGAAATTTATAGAACCAGTGTCAGTTTTTAAAACCCCTGTAAGTAAATTAAAAACTGTTGTTTTTCCAGCCCCATTTGGTCCTATAATTGCTGTAATTTGGTTAGGTTTAGCCTCAAATGAGAGATTTTTAATTGCTTTCAATCCCCCAAAACTTTTGTTTACACCATTAAATTTTATCATCCCTTTTGCTCCATTTAAAGAATCTGTTTTTTAATCCAATTAATCCCTGCGGTAAAAATAATAATACAATTAAAAAAATAAATCCATAAACAAATATATTAAAATCCATTAATGAAATAGATATTCCTACTCTATGTAAAAAGTCTTGAAAGTATTCTAAAATATATGTAATTAAAATTAAAAAGCTTGTGCCTAAAACTGCACCAGATATAGAAGACGAGCCACCAATTACGACCATAGTAACTATAGTTATCGATTTAAGTATCCCAAAATCGTTTGGTGTGACACCACAATAAAAATGTGAAAATAAAACCCCTGCTATTGCTGCATAAAAACCACTAATTGTGAAAACTATAACTTTATATTTAGTTACGTCTATTCCCAAAGATGACGCTGCTATTTCTGATGTGTGAATAGCTTTAAATGCACGACCAGTTTTTGAATTAACAATATTTTTTGAAAACCAGAAGAGTATCAAAAGAATGCCATAAACAATTATGTAACCATTTATGTATTTGTTGATGCCAAGTATTTTATTAGTAAAATATTCTCCAAAAAGCCATAGTCTTGGTACTCCCGAAAACCCATCAAACCCGCCACCATGAGGAAAATTTACAAACAAAGTATATAGGATTATACCAATGCTTAGAGTTCCCATTGCAAGGTAATGCCCTTTTAATTTTAGAATTGGAAAGGCAATTAGATAAGCAGTAAAAGTAGTTAAAATAATTGCAATAGGTATAGAAATATAAATTGGTAAGTTTATTGGAAGCCTTCCTGCTGACAAAAGTGCTGTAATATAAGCCGAAAGACCAAAAAAACCCGCATGTCCTAGTGAAATTTGACCTGCAAGTCCCATTAATAAGTTTAAACCCAATACTATTATAGAAAAAATACCTATTTCAATTAAAATTCTCAAATTCATTGAAGATTTAAAAATTAATGGAAGTATTGCTACTAATAATAACAAAGATATAATTTTAATGATTTTATTATTTAATATTTTTTTTATCATACTCTATCCGATCTTTTTGATAAAATTCCATTTGGTTTTAAAATTAAAAATATAATTAAAATTGCACAAATAACGACATCTCTGTATTCTGATTTGAATAAACCAAAACTAATATTTGCCCCGTATCCTGTTATAAAAGCCTCAAGTAATCCAAGTAAAAGTCCACCAAATATAACACTAACTCCAGAGTCAAGCCCACCTAAGATTGCAGCCGTAAATCCTTTTATACCCCAAAAAATCCCTGAGTCATAACTCATCCCAAGTTTTGGAGTGATAATAATGCCTGCAATAGCACCAAGTAATCCACTTAGTATAAAAGATAATTTTAGCGTGAGATTAACATTTATACCAATAATTTTTGAAGCTTTAAGGTTTATTGCTGTGGCTCTCATTGCTTTACCAGTAATTGTTTTTTCCATAAAAATAAACAAGAGGACAAATATTATTATAGAAACTGATATTATAAAAATGTCTTGAAGGGTAATTGAAGCCCCAAGTATTTTAAAATTCTGATCTGTAAAAAAAGATTCGTACCTTAATCCAGGCTCTTTCCAAAAAACTACCATAGAAATACCACGGATCAGTATCGATGCTCCTATTGTAAAAATTATTTTAATCAATACATCGTCATTTTTGAAGGGTTTTAAAGTAAGCTCCTCGAGTAAAAAAGCAACAAGGACAACTATTATTAATACTAAGATTACTGATAAAAAAATATTCCATTTAAGAAAATGGTTAAAGAGTATCATTAACATTCCACCAAGCATAATAAACTCGCCTTGAGCAAAATTTATTACATTTGTAACCCTATATATTAACGAAAACCCAGAGGCTATAAGTGCATAAATCATCCCAACTGAAATACCAGTTAAACAATACTGTAAAAAATCTGACATAAAAACCTTTCAAATTTTAGAATGTTTTTTTGTATAAAAATTTAACATTTTTTTTTATATTTATACAAAAAAACATTATTATTCCAATAAAATTGAAAAAAGTCAAATAAAAATTTATAATTTTAAAAAAAAATATAAAAAATATAAATATTATTTTAAAATCTGAAAAGAGTAAGAATTGTTCAAAATTTTGTTATTATTTTTTGATAAAATAGCAAATTGATAAAAGAAATCATCAATTTGCTATGTTAGATTGGTTTTTTATAGATTATCTATAATCTATTATATCTGTATGACCAAATCCTTTTGAATAATCTAAATATCTAGCTTTTGCTGGCTCTATTTTAAAGAATATCATATTTGGATTTGTAGGTAGATTTTTTAATACAGGATATTTTTCTATTAATTTCATAGAAACTCTATCTAATTCCTCTTTATTAGTTACTAAAGAAGCCACTCCTTCCATTTGTATTGCTTTAATTCCCAGCAAATTATTAATGTCATTATATTGATCACAAATATAGCTAACATTATTATTTTTTTGCATATTTAGAGATTTTCTAGAAGATTTGTAAGTACCAAAATAGACAGTTGCTTCAACAGAAACATAAGTAACAGTGTGTACTATTGGTTTATTATCTTCTGATAAAGTACCAATACTTATTGTTGGCTGTTTTTCTAATAACTTTTTGATATTTTCTTTTATGTCATTATCCATATTGATTCTCCTATAAAATTACTCTTGTTTCATTATAAAAGACTTAACACCCTTTTTTGTTAGTTCCGAAACAAATTTTTTTGCATCATCCAAAGTGCCTTCAGCCAATCCAAAATGGAAAGGAATTGCAATTTTTGTCTTGGTAGCTAAAGCTGCATCAATTGCTTCTGCAACTGTATTCATTGTATAAGTTTGACCGAGTGGAAGAAAAGCAATATCACATTGAATGTTATTCA
>MIAN01000225.1:0-8467 GCA_001829125.1 Spirochaetes bacterium GWB1_27_13
AGATGTTTAAAATTATAAAATTTACTTGCTTATTTTTATTTCTTTTTATATCCTTTTTATTTAGTGATAGCACTGATGATTTTGATGGAATAATTAAACAAGAAGAAAAAATATATTCTTTCTATAAAACAACTCCATCTATTTTTTTAAATAAAGTTATTGATAACCCAAGCAAATATAGAAAAGCAACTAATTTAATTGCAAAACTTGGCTTAGATATTATGAGTAGTAAAGATAAGGGTAACAGATATTTACTTTATTCTGCATTGCTTTCAATTGAAGGTTATATGAATGAAGATGATGTTAAAAAAGCAAGGGATATTTGTATATATTTAATGGATTATGAATTTAGAAATTTTAATGATACTTCTTCTTCATTGATGATAGAATTTTTAGCAAACGTTGGCAATGAAAAAGATGGATCAAAAGTTGTTGTAAATGTTTCTGAAAAATTAAGAGCATTCATTCAACATTATAATATCCAAAATCTTATGGCTATAAAAACGATAAATGCAATAATTTATTCTTATAAAAAATTTATAAGAGACCCAGATGCTGAAGAATATATAAAAAAAATAATTGAATTTAGTGCAAAATGGGGAACAAGAGAACAAAGAAAACTTTTTGAATAAGGAAAATAAAATGGAACAACCAAAAGAATTAAAATTAAAAATCAACGACGAGCAATTGAAAGGCTCTTATGCAAATCAAGTTGCTATAATGCACTCTCAGTATGACTTCGTTTTAGATTTTATAAATATGTTTCCACCAGAGGCTATTGTAAGCTCAAGAGTTATAACAAACCCAGCTTCTCTAAAAAGAATGTGGAATGCAATAGGGGTAAATTTAAAAAAATATGAAGACGAATTTGGCATTATTGAAGTAGAAGATGGCAATGCAAATATAACAGAAAAGGTCAACTGATGAGAAAAATCGGTATTTTTTTTTTTATACTTTTAGTTTTAGCATGTGGAAATAACAATGCGTTTCTTTTTTATAATCAGAAATATGTAGTTATTTTTCCAGAAATTGATAAAATTTTATACAAAACTAAAGAACGACTTGATAGAGATTTTTATAAAATTTATAAAGTAAAAAATGACTCTTTTATAACGATAAATACAGATGTAGATAAAATTACTGCAAAGTATAAAAATGGTCTACTCGTTCTTCCAGACTTTCTTGCAACTGCTGTTATAAAAAATGACAACTTTGCAAGCACAACAAAAGGAAAGAATTTTAAACTTTTAACTAACAACATTCCAGAAGACTACAAATTCCCTGTGCAACTTCCTATATTTAATATTCTTGTAGAACCAAAAGTTATCATAAAAGAACTCGTTAGTATTCTAAAAAAACATTCAAAAACAAAAAATTTTTCTGATTGTGGAATAGTAATAGACTCAAATTTTACTTTGGTCGATAAAACTATACTTGAATTTAACAAAAAAAATTATAATATAAAAATATTCAATATACTCACAGATGGTCCTGATGTAAAAACTTGGATTGAAAAAAATACAGACTTCAAAATAGTAATATTTTTTGCTTATAAGTATAATAATAAAATTTTGGAAATGGAAAATTTTGATAAAAAAAAGCTTGTTTTTGCAGAAGTCTTTACTGATTATGGAAATATTATTGAAAATGTTAAATATAAGATAAATATTGACTGGGGAGAAGTTTTTTATTATGGAATTAATAGTGTTGATTTTAAAAAATTCATTAATTCAAAAAAAAGTGAAAATAAGATATATAATTATCTTGTAAAAAATCAAAATGTCGTTTATACTAAAATATACAATATAAAAAAAATAAAACCGTAATATAGTAAAATTTATGGAGAAAGTAATTGCCAGAGCTTAAACCACAATGGATTAGAAAAAAACTTTTTAATAACACAAAAGAAAACTATGTAAAAACAGTAATAAATGAAAACAACATTCATACTGTTTGTCAAGAGTCCCGTTGTCCAAATCAAGGAGAATGTTTTTCTAATAAAGTTGCAACTTTTTTGCTTCTTGGTAATATTTGTACGAGAAATTGTAAATTTTGTAATATTCAAAAAACAGAAGAAAAATTAAATTTAGACCTAACTGAACCAAAACGAGTTAGTGATGCAATATCAAAGATGAATTTAAAATATGTGGTTTTAACTTCTGTCACAAGAGATGATTTAGCAGATGGTGGGGCATCTATTTTTGTTGAGACTATAAAAGAAATTAAAAAAAATACCCCAAACGTTTTGATAGAAGTTTTAACGCCTGATTTTCAAGGGAATGAAGAGTCAATAATGTCGGTTTTAGCCGAAGATATTGTAGTTTTTAATCATAACCTTGAAACTGTAGAAAAATTATATAAAAATGTGAGAGAACAAGCAAATTATCAAAGAAGTCTTAAAGTTTTAGAATACGCCAAACGAAAAAGTAATAGCAGTATTTTAATTAAAAGCGGCATAATGGTTGGTCTTGGAGAAACTAAAGAAGAAGTTTTAAAATTAATCAATGACTTTTATAGTATTGGAGGAGATATTCTAACAATAGGTCAATACCTTCAACCGAGTAAAAATCACTATCCAGTAGTGGAATATGTGACCCCAGAAACATTCGATTATTATGAAAAAACAGGTAAATCGATGGGTATTAAAGAGATAATTTCTGGACCATTTGTAAGAAGTTCATATTTTGCAGAAAAATATTTTTTTAAAGAAATTTAGTTTGACAATTTTCAACCATTAAATTATAATTTTTATGTGGTATTTTAGTATTGGTTTCGATACTATGAAAATAGAATATTTTGATTTAATAATAATCTTGAAAGGAGATAGAGGATGTCATTAAAAAAAATGGTTTTAGTTTTTGTGGTGTGCTTGGTTTTTTTTAATGTAAGTTCTTTCTATGGTACTGAATATACAAGTAATATTCAGTCTCTTATTTTGGAAGATTTCGAACTTGGAACAGATGGAAATCCTGCAAGAGTTTGGGCTTTAATTCCAGATAGATTTGGAAGAAAAGGAAGTTTAGACTCAGGAGAAAGCTTACAAAAAATTAGTTGGGTAAAAGCATGGCCTGAAGCTTATTTTGGTAAAGAAGTAGCAGATAAAGGCAAAGGTGAATTTTTCTATGGTCCTTCTGAAACAGAAAACGACAGAAAAAGATATACTGATGTTTCTGGTACATGTCTTGGTCTTTACCTTGCATTTAACAGACAGGGTTATAATATGGTAGAATTATACCCTCTAGCAAAGACAGATGATGGTAAATTTGAGAAAAGTCCTTTACGATTCAAAGGAAAAGTAAAACAAATTGATATGTGGATGTGGGGAGCAAATTTTAACTACTATGTTGAAATGGTATTACTTGATTACAGAGGAGTTGAACATAGACTCGATGTTGGAAGTATCAGACATATAGGTTGGAAAAATTTTGTTGTTCAAATTCCAAATTATATTCCGCAATCAATTGATTATATTCCAAGTTCAAAGGTTCTTTCTCTTTTAAAGTTGGTTATATGGACTACACCAAACGAAAAAGTAAGTGGTGCTTACATGTATGTTGACCAAATTAAATATTTAGCTGATGTTTACACAGAATTATATGATGGTTATCAACTTGGCGATCCTTCAAAAATCAAATCTGTTTGGGAAAAAGGGTCTAATGGTCCAAAAGAAAGTGATATAAAACCATAAGATTGGTTTTAAATAAATGGAGGGAATAAATGAAAAAACATATTCTTATATTACTTTTAATATTATGTTGCTTTGTTTTTGCTTATGGCGTTGATCCAGACCCAGATAGTGTAACAACAGCAAATTCGCAAATCACAGAAGTTAGATTAAATGGCTTTGAAGATGCTTCTTTCTGGCTTGTTTCTATGCCTATTGACCAAGGTATTATATCAAAACAATCAAGAAGAGGTTTTCCTAAAGACCTTTCTGCAGATAACTCAAATATTGCAAGAAGAGATGATAAATATGGAATACCAAAATCTTATTCAAAAGAAAAAGTTCTTGGAGTTAAAGTAGAATACATCTCAAGAGGTTATAACTGGTTTTCTATCAGACCTGTAAAACCAATTGTGATTGAAGGTATATGTCAAAGTATATCTGTTTGGGTTGCAGGAAGAAATTATAAACACTGGTTAAAAGGTATTATTCAAGACTTTTATGGCAATGAAAGACTTCTATACATTGATAGATTAAATTTTATCGGTTGGAAAGAACTTTCTTTCTCTATACCTGAAGTTGTTACACAAAGAGATTTTCACTTTGTTGACAAACAGGGTATTAAATTTAATGGTTTTGTTGTAGAATGTGATCCTATGGAAACATTTGGTGTTTATTATCTTTACTTAGATGAACTTAGATCAGTAACAGATATTTTCAATGAAAAAATCAGAGATATTGATGATATGAGGGATGATTGGTAAAAAAAACAAACCTCACTTAATGCTATTCAAAAGTCCATAAGAGACTTCTGAATAGCATTTTTTTTTGCTGTATGTAATTGATATTCATCCTAAACTAACTTTTGAGACGCCCTATCTAAATAATTTTTGTAAAATTTTAGCTTTTCATAAGAAATTTGATTTAAATAATTAGTTTGTCGTTAAATTTTGACAAAATCCATTCAATTTGATATAATCAGAACAAAAGTTGTATTTTAAATTAATAAGGTAAAAAATGAATTCTTTTTCTTTAGATATTTATAATAAAATAGCATCACAGTTTTTCTATGAATTGGAAATCAAAAACCAAATTTATAGAGAGCAAGACGAAGTTAAACTAATTAATATAACAAAGGATAATAAAAAAGTTATATTTGAAATAGAGTCTTATTTTAAAGATTTATCTTTATATTCGTCTTTTGAGTCTTATGATTCTATCACAATGATTATTATTAAGTTAAGTTATTTTGAGATGGTTTTTAATAATAATATTATTTCTAATAAGGAAATTGTTACTGATGAAATAATGCTTATTTTCTTGAAAATGTTAGGCTTTCAATGTATTGCCAACTCTTATTCGCTTGAAAATATAATAAATATTAATTTTTATCTTGATTATATAGAAAAAATTATTAAATTGGTTAATCAAAATAAATATTCTTTAGAAAAAGACCAAAAAGAAATATTGCAATTTGTTAAAAGATGTTATTATCTTTCATTTCATGAAGTAAATTTTAAGCCTCAAGAAAAAATCTTAAATTTATATCATAATTTAATAGTAGAAGATTTAGAATTTTTAAAAGAAACAAAAAGTTATGAATATTATAATGTGTTGTATAGTTATTTATATATTTTGATTGACCATAAATTTTTTACTATAAACGAGTTAGAAGATTATGTAGATGATGATATATTCAATAATGTATTATCAGATGTTAAAAAAAATATAGGTTTAGTAAAAAATGATAAGTTACAGTTTAAATATTATTCACTTTTTTTTAAATTTGATATTTACAATCTTAAATTGAAATTAAAAAAACACAAAGAAATAGATGAAATTACCAAAAAAAATCTTATAGTTAAATGTGCAAAACTCATAGAACTATTTTATAAAGACAAACATAATGTAGAGTTGTTTTTTGATTCAAATCATCCAATTTTTAGTGTTGATTATAAAGAATCATTGACTCTATTCTCAAAACAAATTGTAAAAATACTAAATGATTCAGAAAATAATGTAAATGATGTACTTTTTATCCTTTTTTTGTTTCTTTCAAATTTCACAGAATATCTTAAACTCAATATTAATATATATAATAGAATAAATTTTATACTAAAAAAGAATTTTAATAGACGAATTAGTGTTATATCAACAATTTTATATTTTAAAACAATAACAGATGCAGAACAACTTAAAACAGAAATAGCAAAATTAAAAAGAAGTATAGAAAAATCTCCAATTTCCTCGCTAATATATCTTTATAATGCAGAAATTGGTTATTTTCCATTGTTATCAGACCAATTAAAGTTTATTCTAAAAATAAACTCGATTATCATAGAAATTAACGAAAAAATATATTATGTCCATAAAATGATTTTGCAAAATATATCAAAATTTAAAAATGATTATAGGTCTTCTCCTGATTACAATATTAAGCTTGAATATTTATTGATATTCTATAATGAGATGAAAAATGTATTTAAAGTAGTGTCTGACCCTTACTTAGTGACAGATGTTGGTAAATTATATGGATATTTTATAGATAATTATATTGAGTCTAAGAGTATGGATTATAGACAAGATTTTGTTGATAAGTCACGATTAGTTAAAATGTCCATATTTGATATAAATCCTATGACTTTTGCAATATCTCTACTTTTTTCTAAACTTGGGAAACTATCTTTGTTTTTAAATCATCAAGACCCAAAAAGATTAAGTATAAAGAAAAAATTTCTTACAACAGCAGAAAAAGAACAATTTGCTCCATTTGTTGACCTTTCTATTGATTTTCTACCAAAAGAAGAGTCTGGGTACGACTGGTTAAAAGTAGAAAATATAATTAAAGAAATTAGAAATAAAGCTTTATCTTCTAAAAATATGACTCCTCCTGAAGCAAGGATAATAAAAGTACTCTGTGCATTTTTTAATAAAGTTACTCGCAATGAAGAAAAAACAACGAGCGTTTTTAATAATTTGTATGACGAATCTTTTGTTAAACTTTATAATTATTGGGACCTCGATCCTATATTTATTTATTATCTCAATATTTATTTCTCAAAAAGAGGAAAACAAGAGTTTGTTGAAGAATATACAGGCGAAAAATTTGATATAACCTTTGGTAGGATTAATAATTCTGTTATATTAGACCAAATATATAATTATGTTGAAGATCTTCTCGAATATACAGATTTAAATAATAATGAGATTTTTGGAATGCTTGACGATGTTTCTAAAGCAGACCAAGAGTTTTTAATAGACCAAAATTTACAAAGAAAAAGAAAATCTGTGATTGAATTGTCTCGTGATATTAAACAAAATAGACTATTAATTTATGAATTAAATAATTTTGATTTAATAGACAAAATGTATCTTTCTGATATACTTAAAAATATCCTTATTATATGTGGAAAATCAAGTATAATTAATCCATTGATCTTTATACTTAATGAATTAATTGAGTTTTTTCAACAAGCTAATATTAAACGAATTTATTTTGAAAAAAGAAACCTTGATATAGAATTAAAATATTCGATAGGAATTATAAGTTTTAATGAGATGATCAAAGAAAATTATCATCAGTACAAAGAATTGATGAAAGAAATAAAATCTAAAATAAGAGTTACATTTCAAATATATAATGAAGAATTTATTATTGCTATATCTAATAACTATCGACTTCATAAAGAAGAAATTAAACAAATTAACGACCAAATACAAGCAGGACGAAAAGCAAGTAATTTGAAAGACGTTTATAAATCATTAGAATTTTCAAAAAATAAAAATAATTATGGCTTAATTATGATACTCCTTTTTTTAAAGAAATTTGGAATTGAAAAATCTTTAAAATTAAATATATTGGATGAAGAATCAAAATTTATTATAACAATTCCACTAAATATAATATCAGAAAATGATCAACAAAAATTAGCCGAAGAAATAGTAAAAGAAATAGATAGAATCCCCAAAATTCCTGAACATATATCCGAACTTAAAAAGAAACTCGATGATCCTGAGTCTTCTATAGATGAAATAGAAAGATTAATTTTGAAAGACCCTTCTTTAACAGGTGACATATTAAAAACGGCAAATTCTTCTTATTATGCCATATCAAAAGAAATTTCATCAATTCACGAGGCTATAACATTTATTGGAGTAAAAGCGATAAGTAATATATTGATTTTTGCAAGTAGTTATAAACTATTAAATAATAAAATTGCAAAAGATAAAATGGAAGGGATTATAAAACATTCAGAACAAACTGCTTTTTTTGCAAAAGAACTTTTGAAATATAAAAAAATTCAAACCAATGCAGATGATATATATCTGGGTGCTTTACTTCACGATTTTGGAAAAATTGTTGTCGAAGGATTAAACCCTGGTGTGTATGAAAAAATTCAGGATACACTTGAAAACAGCAGTTTGTCCATCGAAGATATTGAAGATATTGCGGGCGGATTAAGTCATGCTATGGTTGGAGGGCTTATTTCAGTAAAATGGAATTTTCCAGACATTGTTACAGAAATAATTAGATGTCATCATAGCCCAAGAAGTGTAAATAAATATCCTGACGCTGTTTTTATAGTGTATTTGGCAAATGTACTCACTCATTTTCTTGACAATAAAATAGTGTATGAAAATATAGACCAAAATGTCTTAGAATTCCTTGAAATAGAATCTTCTGAAAAATTAAATAAAATAGCGAATGATATTGATATTTTGTTTAAAAAACATAAAAAAATATAATATCCTTAAATTTTTTGTTTAACTTTTTTGACAAATTTAAAAATTTTGGTTATATTA
>MIAN01000225.1:8474-13000 GCA_001829125.1 Spirochaetes bacterium GWB1_27_13
TTTTGGTTATATTATATAGATAAACAATTAGTAATAGCCCTGACAAATTATTCGATTTTGGTAAAATTTTGCCACAGAGAGTTTTGGAGAACTTTTCCTTATTATATCAACAGTCTCCGTAGCTTTGTGAATGATTTTTTATCTATAAATTGGAATTTGTTAGAAGAATATCTATTGTTTTCACAGTAAAGGGTTATAATAAATAGATTTTTTTAAAATAAGCTAAAAATTGGAGGAAAAATGCCTTTATTAAACGAAATCTTATCGCCTGAAAGAATTATGGTATTAGAAGAGTCAAATCAAAAAGAAATGGTTGAAAAATTGTTAACTATGATAAAAGGGTCTCCTTTAATTAAAAATTTTGATACTATTAAAGATGCTATATGGGAACGAGAAAAAATTATTTCTACTGGTATTGGTCTTGAGCTTGCTATTCCTCATACAAGAAGAGAAGACATAAAGGGTTTTATTGCGTCTGCTGTCTTGGTGAAAAAAGGAGTTGATTGGAAGGCAATAGATGATAAACTTGTTAAATTTGCAATATTGGTTTGTTCTCCATCTGATTCTCATAAACAATATTTAAAATTGCTTGCTCAAACCGTTTTACTTTGGAAAGATGATTATAAGAGAAAAAAAATTCTTGAATCAAATGACCCTTTTCAAATTTACAATATTTTAAAAGAGTTAAATTTTTAGATTTTTTTTATTTTAAAATATACTATCATAGAGACAGATATTGAGAGCATTATAAACATAATTAAAAAACTTGATATTTTTAAGTCAGCGAATGGTAATTTAATATTCATACCGTAAAAACTTGTAATTAAATTTAATGGCAGCATTATTACAGAAAATATTGTTAGTGTTTTAATGCTGTTATTTGTTCTAAATGTTAAAAGTGTATCTATCGATGATGAAAGACCCTGTATTAATTCTTGAAAATCTTCTGCCGTATCAATAAGTTTTGCTATATAATCACCAACATCACCCCAGTATATATCCATATCTTGCACTTCTGCGTTTCTTGTTTGATTTTCTAAAACTAAAAATATTCCTTTTTGTGGTTTAATCGAGGTTTGGAGGAATATTATATTTCTTCTTAATGCAGAAATCTTTTCTACTATTCTAGATGGTTTCATTGTATCAATATTAGAATCAATTAAGTCAATTTCATAGCCTATTTGATTCATTATAGGGAAAACAGTATGAACTAGTTCACTTATTATCTTATAAAGCAAATAATCAGCACCTTTTGAGAAATAACTAGTCTGTATATGCTCGTTTGTTTTTACAAGATTAAAAATATCATATAATTTTGTTAGTTTATTAGAATACAGCGTTATTATATAATCTTTGCCCCAAAGAATATCAAGTTCTTCAATTTTTAATCTTAGGCTTTTTTTGTACCAAATTGGAAAATGTAAAACTATAAATTTATAATCAGGATATGTTTCAATTTTTGATCTTTGTACTTTTGATAAACAATCTTCTATATCAAGATCATGAAATTTGTATTGCTTTGATAAGTACTCAGCGTCTTCTGTTGTTGGGTTTATTATATTTAACCACTTGATGTTGTTGCTTTCGATTGTTTCAATCATAAAAAACCTTATATATATAATATGTTGCCACTTAAAGCAGGTAAAGTTAAATTACCGCTACAATATTCTTCTGTCTCAGTATAATACGAATCTCCTATGAGTAATTTTTTCCAATCATCCTTTAAATTTATGGTTACTTCTTCATTGTAAGGATTAATTAAAATTAAAATTTTTTCGTAAATATTATCAGAACTATCTTTCTTCTTAAGAATATAGGAAATCCCATTTTTAAAATGATTTGGAAAAATATCGTAATCAAACTTAATTGCTTCTCTTAAATTATGTTCTTTTGTTATTTTAAATAGAGAATGTTTGCTTCTAATGTCAATTAAATTTTTGTAATATAAAAACACATCATAAAATTCTTTTTTCCTATTCCAGTCTATTTTATTTATAATATCACCTGCATTATAGCTATTTTCAACGCCAAATTTAGTCCGTAAAAAATCTTGTCCAAGATGTAATATTGGGATACCTTGACTTGTCAATAATAAAAAACCACAAAGTTTGTGCATAGCTTTAATCTGTTCTTTTGTTTCATTATTTGGCAGATCATATTCTTCTCGCTCTGTTATCGTAAAGTAGAGTTTATCAAAAAGTGTATTGTTATCATGAACTTCTACATAATTAATTGTCTCAATTGGAGATGCTGCAAATGTATTTATACTTCCAAGTATTCCTTGAATAATTTTGTCGTAATTATATTGCCCTTTTGTTTGGACATAACCTTTATCTTTTTTATCAAATACACCACCCTTAATTGCATCCCTAAACTCATCATTAAACACCATGAAACCTTTATTCTTTTGAGTACCTTTGTATGTTGGTTGAATAGGGGTTGTGCCGCCAGTCCAAGGTTCTCCATAAATAATTATATCTTCTTTTACTTTTTTTAATTCTTCTATTAAAATAGAGATCGTATCAATGTCTATTAAACCCATTAAATCAAATCTATAACCATCAAACCCATAAAATTCTGTCCAAAACTTGAGGCTATCTATAATAAATTTTCTACCCATTGGTGATTCGCTTCTAAACTCATTGCCACAACCAGACCCATTTGACACATATCCATGTCCACCAAAACGATAGTAATAATAAGGAACTGCCCCATTAAAAGAAAAAACCCCATCGCCTTTAAACCCTTCAGCCGTATGATTGTAAACAACATCGAGTATAACCTTAAAGCCTTCTTTATGTAAAAAATTTATTGCTTCTTTTACTTCTCTAATTTTTATGTCGGTTTTCCAGTTAGTTGCATAAGCACCATCAACTGTATTAAAAAAATTCGGCATATAACCCCAAGCGTAAAAATCAGGGTCATGTTCTTCATTATCAAAATCCTGTATCGGCATAATTTGTATTGTATTTACACCAAGTTCTTTAAAATGGCTAACTAAAGTTTTTATGTTAGTAGAAGCATCTCCATTTAAATATGTGTCCTTTTCTCCCAACGCCAAATACTTACCATTATTTTTACTACCAGAACTTTTGTCTATCGATATATCTCTAACATGAATTTCATAAATAACAGAATCTTCTATATTTTCTCGTAAATCTCCATTATAAGTAGTAGGATAATCTTTTAAGTCTACAATCAATGATTTTCTTGATTTACCGATTATACAAGTAGCATAAGGGTCTGCTACTTCTCTTTTTGGGTCAAATATTGATAAGTTTCCTTCAAACCTGTAAGAATAATATTTACCTTTTAAATCTTCATCAATTGTGATTTCCCATACACCAAAGTTATTTTCTTTTAGATTGTAAGTTTTGTAAAGAGAACCTTCGATTGTGTTAAATACATTTAAAATAACTTTAGTGGATATAGGAGCAAATATTTTAAAAACTGATTTTTCTTTTGAATATGTAAGACCAAGATCATTGTCTTGATAGTAGAATGTTTTTGAGTCCAATACTTTGTGAGGTATTACTTCAATTTTGTTTTTTTCAAAGCCTATTTTGTATAAGTTTTTTACGTCTAATCTTTCTGTATTTATTATAACCTGATTATCAAAAATTGATTTTATAGAATAATCTGCTAATTTATTTTCTTTAAAAAAAGAAATTTTACTTGCAATGTCTAAATTAACAACTGAAGAAAAATAAATTGTTATTGTATTAAAATCATCCATTAAAGCATTGACAAGTTTAATTTTATAATGCTCTTCTTTATGCACTTTAATCCCCTTTTTTTGATTTTTTTTCCATTATCTGGTGATAACAAAGCCCACCTGTGAGAGTTCCAAACAAAATACCGATTATATAAAAAATAACATTATCAAACTTTAGGTTGTATATAGAAGGTACAATTATTCTAATTATATTTAGACCACTACCCGTAATGTTATAAAAGATTAATACTAATATAAATATTATTCCACCTATATACAAAGCCCCAACTTTTTTGTTATTTATAGAATATTTATAAGTAAACATAACAATAAAAGAACCAATAAATTCTACTATTATTATAAAAAAATAGGATGGAATATCACTTTGTGAAATTAGATACTGATTTATCGTTACTAATGTATAAGACATTGATTTACCAAAAAGCATTGTTAAAAGAAGCCCTGCAAGCATTCCACCAATAAATTGTGAAACTATGTAAACTGCAAGTTCTTTAATATTTATTTCACCCATAATAAACATAGTAAAACTTATGGCAGGATTAAAATGACTTTTTGATATTCTCAAAAATATAGCAAACATAATTAGCGTAGAAAAACCAAACACTAATGCTATACCCAAAGTACCAATAGTCGAGTTTAACACATTAAGTTCAATAGCCGAAAGACTAAGAAAAATAATAAAAAATGTACCAAACAATTCACAAATAGCTTTTTTTAACATAGATTATATTATATTACAATTTTAATAAATTTTCTATTCTTTTTTGTGAGAATTTTTTGAAATTTTAAA
>MIAN01000226.1 GCA_001829125.1 Spirochaetes bacterium GWB1_27_13
GCCATTATAATTTTCTACAAGTCTTAATCTTTTTGCTACCTCTAAAAGTTTTTCCATTGTAAAATCAGGGCTTTTTATTACCCCAGAACTTAAAAATAGCCCTTCTATATAATTTCTCTTATAAAAATTTATCGTTAAATTGACAACCTCATCAACCGTAAAAGAAGTCCTTTGTATGTCATTGCTTTTTCTATTGATGCAATAAGCACAATCATAGATGCAATAATTCGTAAAAAGTATTTTCAATAAAGAAACACATCTTCCATCATCGCTCCATGTATGACATATCCCAGCTTTTGCACCACTTCCAATTCCATCTTTGGTGTTAAGTCTATCACTACCACTCGATGAACACGATACGTCATATTTTGCCGCACCAGACAAAATTTGAATCTTTTCATTTATATCCATAAAAGACTCCATAACACAGATTTTCACTGATTATACATATTGACACAAATTAAAACTTTATATAAAAAAGTCTTTCTCAAGTTTTTTGGGGGGAGAGGGACTTGAGAAAGACATATATTTGTTCTGCTTTCGTTCTATAATAACAATATAGAACATATTTAGAACAAAGTCAACAAAAAAGTTTGACTTTTTTTAATTTTTTTTTTAATATTATATAGTAATGTGAATGACTACTTTTTATTAAAAATAACATTCACGAATGCCGCTTTATTATTAAGGAATATTTTATGAAAAGACTTCATCCGACCCAACAAAAATTATTAGATTTATTAAAGAACAATCTTTCAAACCCACTCACAATTAGGGAATTGCAAGAAGAACTAAATATTTCTTCAACAAGCGTTGTTCATCATCATATAAAAGAGCTAGAAAAAAAAGGTTTGCTTAAAAAAAATCCTAATAATCCTAATGACTATGTTGTTGTTATGCCAGAAGAAAATGAAACTATTTTTTTAAATCTTTATGGGCTTGCAGAATGTGGACCTAACGGTATAATTCTTGATGGAAATGTTGAGGATAAAATACCAGTATCAGCAAAATTACTCGGCATTTCTTTAAAAGACGCGTTTTTGGTTAAAGCCAGAGGAGACTCTATGATACCAAAAATAAATGATGGAGATTTGGTTGTTGCTGTAAAAAATAATAATCCGCAAAACAATGATATAGTAGTCTGCGTAAACAATGGAGAGGCTTTGATAAAAAAAATCTCGTTCAGAGAAAATAAGATTTATTTAGTCTCTTTAAATCCAGTTTTTGAAGAATTTGAAGCAAATAATGAGTTTTTCGCAGTTGAAGGAATAGTTAAAAGAGTTATTTCAATTACATAGAATATTATAATACATTAGATTTATTTTTATAAAATTAACCTAAAATTGTTATGCCCAAAATGAAAAATTACATTCTCATTACGGGATTTTGAATTTCGTATTAACTCAAATATAGTTTAAATAATTGATAAATCTAAATTATAGTTCTTTAATTTTTCTTTAAATCAAAATATATCATATATAGACGAATTTGGCTTATTAAGATAAATTTTTGACTATATATCTTATTATTTAAATTAAACAACAAATTTTATTTGTTTTTTTTATTTTTCTCAAAAAAACATTGACTTTTCTTTTAAATATTTTTATTATTTAAACTAAAAATATTAGTTTATTACAATAAAATTTTGTAGCTAAAATAAACTTATGGGAGATATTATGGCACAATTAGAAGAAAGATACTCATTTGTTAGTTATGATAAAGAAAGGATTAATGTTGAAACTCTTTTATCAAATTATCTTAATTCGATTAAAAAACAAGATTATTTTGATAAACTTAATTATATTTTAAAAGAATTGGCAACTAATGGAGAAAAAGCTAACTTAAAAAGGATTTTCTTCAAAAAAAACAACCTTGATATAAATAAATCTTCTGATTATGAGAAGGGAATGAAAAGTTTTAGAGAAAATATGTTATTCCATTATGACGAATACATAGAATTAGCAGATGAATTAGGTTATATGCTTGAAATATGTCTTAATTTAGATGATAATAAAATTAATCTTTCTGTTTTAAATAGCGTTAATATTCTACCAATAGAACTTACAAGAATAAATGAAAAATTTAAGTTAGCATCAAGATTTAATTCTATGGAAGAAGTGATAGATTCAGTTTTGGATCAGACAGAAGGTGCTGGTTTTGGAATAATCTTAACGATATTGATACTTAGGAAACTTGGGCTTGACGAAAAAGTTTTTAATATTTTAAATAAGAGTAATTCTACAATATCTCAAGTTAATATCCCATTAGATTTGATTAGTTCTCAAAAAGGTGATATAATTGCAGCGGATATTATAAATGAAGTAAATGAAGTTCCACAGTTTCCTAAACATCTTATGGAAGTAATTAATGTGCTAAATAATCCAAATAGTACTTTTGATAAAATTGGAGATGTTATAAAAAAAGACCCTGCCTTTATCGCAGAATTAATTAAAATTGCAAACTCTCCAATTTATGCTCTCCCAAAAAAAGTTGAAAATACAACAGAAGCTGTAAGACTGATAGGTATTAGAGGTATAAAAAACTTTGTCTTAACATATTCTACAAATAATGTCTTAATGAATAAATATAATCTTTCTGAAATAAAAATTATGATGAAGCATGCAAGCGAAGTTGCGTTTTTTGCTCAAGAACTTGCAAGGGTGTTTAATTTAAAGACAATTATGGATAATGTGTTTGCCAGTGCGATGTTACATGATTTAGGAAAAATTATAGTTAGAGGGATAAAACCAGACTTGGTTGATAAAATTCAAAAACTCTGTCAAGCAAAAGGCATTAATAATTTTATGGTAGAATCTCTTACAGATGGATATAATCATTCTATAATTGGTGCAAAACTCGCAGAAAAATGGAATTTTCCAGACTTTTTGATTGAAACTATTAAATTTCATCATATTCCTCTTGAAGCAAAGGATGAAAATATCAAATTGGTATCGCTAATATATTTGGCTGACCTAATAAGTTATTATAAAGACAGCAAATTTAAATACGAAGATATAAACTTTAAAGTACTAAAAAATTTTAATATAAACTCAAAAGATCAGTTTGAAGGAATAATTCTACCTATTATAAAGAAATTCTTTGGATTAAAGGATGTTATATAGGAGACAAGAGGTGTTTACCCCTTGTTTCCTATAAATAAATTTGGTTCAATGATTTTATTTCTACATTTTGTAAAAATACTTTTCTGGGATTTTTTTAAATCTTTCTGTTAGATTAGGATTACTAACTTTTATTATGATTCTATTTTTTAATTTCGCTTTCTCAATGGAAGATTTGAAATTTTTATTAACTAAATCTTGAAAACTTCCATCAGCATAAGCAGTTTCCAATCCTTTCATTATTGCGTCTCGCAATTCGATATTACCTTTTTTAACAAAAAATAATCGTGCAAATGGATATTGAAAAATTATTTTTTCTTCTACAATACAATTTGGAGCAATGTCTTTATATTTTTCTAGAAATCCGTAAACTTCTTCCATACCCAAAGGAAAAAAATCAAATCGCATGCCATTGACCATTTTAAATAAACTTTCAAACAATGGAGTAGTAACAACTTCAACTCCTGCATTTTCAATTATTTTTACATCTGACCATCCCTGACCTTGCCCAGCTTTTAATTTCTTTAAATCTTCTATATTTTTTACTTTAGAAAAAACGTCTGCTTTTGTTTTATTAATAATAAATAATCGATAGCCACTAATTCCCATATCTATCGGAAAATATACAGCGTCAAAATCTGACTCAAACTCAGCACTTGTGCCAAAATCCACCACTGAAACTTCTCCTGATTTAATCTGTGTTCTTGCTCTGTCAAAATTGACAATCTCTTTGGATATAGAAATCTCAAATGGTACACCAGACTTAGTTAATGCCAAGTATAGTATTCTGTAACCATAATCATCAGTGGCTCTTTCCTGAACTTTTGGATAAATAACTTTGATTTGAGCATTCAAACTAAAAGACAAAAAAATGACAAAAAGCAAAATTAATTTTTTTAACATAATATTCCACCTTGTAATTTATTTAAGACAAGCAATTTCAACTAAAAATAAAAGTTGATTGAATAATGTCTAAATTTTAATCAAAAGAACGTAAAAAGTCAATATCAATAGCAAAATATTTGATAAATTTGGTATAAATGAATAATTATTTAATAATTTTAAATATTTTAAGCAAAAATTATAAAAACCTATTTTTATGTAAAATATAAAATATTTTTTCTACATATTTATTACGCCCATGTTTGCTTATTATTTAGAAGAAACATATTTTGCTCGTCGTGGAAAAAAACGACCTGTTCGTGACATATAATCTAAGTAAGCTGAACCATATCTAATTTTTAAATCTCGCTCTTCAAATACAACTATTATTAAATTAAGTGGTATCCAAAGAATCGCAATCAAAAGTAAGAATAATGAATTTAATAAAAAAGCCAGAGCAAACCAATAAGTTACATCAGCAATAGCCTGAGGATGACGAATTTTATTATAAATTCCACCAAACATTTCATTGCTTTTTTGCGGAACAAAAGAATCTTTAGCTATTTTGGAAACTTTTACAATAATTAGAGTTGCAAATAAACATAATAATAACCCTATTAAAATACTTATTACCCATCCTAAAACTCCATCCATAATCCGTTCTTTTATTCCAATATTCATAGGAAAAAAGAAATATAAAATTTCACCAATCATAGATAAAGCCATTCCAACAAAAGATATTTTACGCAAAATAGCACAAACCTTGTATGAGCGTTCGCCAATTTTTTTTTCAAGTTGAGCAGGTCCTACGCTTAGGATATAAAAAACAGTGTACCATAACATAGTGATAAAAATAGCAATTACAATAATAACTGATAACATAAAAATAATTCTCCTTTTTGTTTGTTTGTAACTTTTCAAATAATAATAAAACTAAATGTAAAAAACTAATTACATTTCTGCGATAGCTTCAATTTCTATTTTTAAATCTTTTGGGAGTCTTGCTACTTCTACTGTTGAGCGAGCTGGAAAAATAGTATTCTCAAAAAATTTGGCATAAACTTCGTTTACTTGTGAAAAATCATTCATATCTTTCAAAAATATTGTTACTTTTACTATTTTTGTTTTGTCAGTCCCTGCTTCTTTTAAAATTTCTTCAATGTTTTTTAGAGTCAGCAATGTTTGTTCTTTTATGTCACCAGAAATTAAAGTTCCTTCTTTTGTGAGTGAACTTTGCCCTGACACAAAAACCAGATTTCCACAAATAATACCTTGACTATAAGGACCTATTGCTTGTGGTGCGTTATTTGTTTTAATATTCTTTTTCATTTTCTACCTCGCTATAAAAAAATTTTTTAAATCAAAAAATCCCAAACTTAAGTAAAATCTGTGTTCATTTGCGACAATCTGATTTATCTGTGTTATAGGATAACATTAAATCATCTTATCTTCAAGGCAAAAAATGTTTTTTATTGACATTTATCTAATTTGTAAGTATTATTAAAATGTTAATAGTGAAAGGAGACTTTATGGAAACAGGGATTGTACAAAAAATTATAGATACTAATACGGCTTTGGTTTCTATTGTTATAAGAGGTGAATGTTCTAATTGTAAGGCACAAAAAACTTGTTGTGATGGAGTAAGTAATCCAACTGGTGAAATAGAAGTTAAATTTAACGATGACCTAAAAGAAGGCGATGAAGTAAATATTGATATAAAACCACAACTGCGTATTTTAACATCAATAATTGTTTTTTTAATACCCGTTGCTTTTCTTTTCGCTTTTTATTTTTTAGGGTTTACTCTTTTCAAAAGTGAAGGAATTGCAACATTATTTTCTTTTTTGGGGCTAGGGATTTCCTTTTTGTTAATATTTGTATTCTTTAAGCTAAATAAAAACTCAAAAAAATTTGTTGTATGGGCGACAAAAAAAATGTAATTACAAATAGAGGTTGTTATGAAAAATGATGTGATTGATAGTTTAATTAAACAACTCGATGATAAAGAAAAATACCAAATTAAACAATTGCAATCATTAATTAAAGAATCTTCTTCTACTCCAGATATAGAATCTGTAAGTAATGTTTTACCCCAAGCAATTGCTTTGAGAAATAGAAAAGATAGTCAACTTCCCAAATCTCTTGTTGATTCAACAGAAAAAGCAATCGAGTATTCAATCGAAAGAGATTTTACCATTCTATCAAATATTTTATATCCAATCATAGGCTCAGTTATAAGAAAAGCATTACAAAAATTTCTTAATGACACTGTTCAATCTATGAATGAAAACCTTGAAAAAGGACTAACTTTTCAATCTCTAAGATGGAAAATAGAATCCATAAGAACAAAAACGCCTTATGCGGAAATAGTAATGTTACACACTTTAGCATTTAGGGTAGAACAAGTTTTTTTGATACATAAAGACTCAGGGATATTACTCCAACATACTGTTAATGATAATATCCAAACTAAAGATGCTGATATGGTTTCTGGAATGCTTACTGCTATAAAAGATTTTGCAAAAGATTCGTTTAATATAAAAGACGAAGACTCTATGAACTCTATAAATGTCGGTGAATATACAATTTTGATAGAAGACGGTCCTTATGCTATAATCGCTGCTGTTGTTAAAGGAATACCAGATATAAATTTTAGGAATAAACTACAAAATACAATCGAAGAAATTCACCTAAAATTTGGTAAACAATTCCAAAATTTTACTGGTGATATTGAAGAATTTAACAATAGCCAAGAACTGATTAAAGAATGTCTTATTACAGAAAAAAAGAAGAAAAACAAACCACCTATCTTATTTATTGCTATTTTTGGAATATTATTAACCATTTTTGGAAGTTTTATTACTTATAACTCAGTAGAGGATAATAAATATAAAAAATTTGCTAATGCTATTGATGATTTAAATGGTGTTTGTGTTACTAAACAATTCAAAAAAAATGATAAGTATTTCATTTATGGAATTTGTAATCCTGATTTTGATCCACTTGATACTGATTTTGTTAAAAAATTTTCTATAAATACACAAAAACTCGTTTTTCATTGGGAATATTTTAATACAAAAATTGATACTGGCGAACTCAAAAAACTTAAAACTAAAATAGAATCAACAATAATTATGTTTTATAGTAATTCGTCTGAATTAAGTGATGTAGAACTTAGTAAAGTATCTCTATTGTGTAAAGATATAATCGCTTTAAAAAAATTATATTTAAATAAAAATTTTATAGTCGAAGTTTTGGGACACTCTGCACCAACAGGCAATAATGACTTAGAAAAAAAACTGAGTATTGAAAGAGCAGAAAAAATAAAAAATGAAATATTAAAAATATTACCTAAAGATTTTATCGTATCTTCAAAAGGTATGGGGTCAGAGCAGGCTAATGAGAATGAAGATATTAATATAAGAAGAAGTACAAATTTTAAAATTATTGACAAATAAATTTTTATCAGAAAAAAATTCTTCACATATCTTTTGACAAGACTTGTTTTAGCAATAACAAAAACTCCAAGCATACAATTTTCTTTTTTATCATAGATGTCTAATCCAATTTATTTTAAATTCAAGAAGAAAAAGGTAACATTAATTATATGGAATGTTATTTTTTATGAAGATTTAAAAAAAAGCATCTACAAAAACAAATGATTGTATGATATAAGTAATTGTTGAATTTTGGTATTTATATTTTTTTTAAATAGATAAATTTAAAACAAAAGGATAAAAAAATGGATTTAAAAACAGAGAGTCTTTTATATCATAGTGAGCCGACTGCAGGTAAAATTGAGGTTTTACCTAAGAAAATGTGTAAGACACAAAAAGATTTGTCTTTGGCTTATACGCCGGGTGTTGCAAATCCTTGTCTTGAGATTGCAAAAAATAAAGATGATGTTTACAAGTACACATCAAAAGGTAATCTCGTTGCTGTAATTTCTAATGGGACAGCAGTTTTGGGACTTGGGAATATTGGTGCTGATGCATCAAAACCAGTTATGGAGGGTAAGGGGATTTTATTCAAAAGATTTGCCGATATTGACGTTTTTGATATAGAAATTGACGAAAAAGACCCTGAAAAAATTGTTGAAATTGTTAAGTCTTTAGAGCCTACTTTTGGTGGAATAAATCTCGAAGATATAAAAGCCCCAGAATGCTTTTATATAGAAGAAAAACTAAAAAAATTGATGAATATCCCAGTATTTCACGACGACCAACATGGGACTGCGATAATCTCTGGTGCTGCGTTTGTGAATGCTTTAGAAGTTGCTGGCAAAAAAATCGATCAAGTTAAAGTTGTTTTTAACGGTGCTGGTGCTGCTGGTATTTCATGTGCTAAACTTTATCTAAAACTTGGCGTTAAAAAAGAAAATTTAGTACTTTGTGACACAAAAGGTGTTGTTTACAAAGGCAGAGTAGACGGAATGAACGACCACAAAGAATTTTTTGCTGTTGATACAAAAGATAGAACTTTGGCTGACGCTATTAAAGGTGCTGATGCTTTTGTTGGCGTGAGCTCTAAAGATGTTTTGACAGAAGAAATGGTTTTATCAATGGCAGCAAATCCAATCGTTTTTGCAATGGCAAACCCAGACCCAGAGATTAAATACGAAAAAGCAATTGCAACACGAAGTGATTTAATTATGGCAACTGGTCGAAGTGATTATCCAAATCAAGTAAATAATGTTTTGGGATTTCCTTTTATTTTCAGAGGAGCTTTGGATGTTTTGGCAAAAGAGATAAACGATGAAATGAAACTCGCCGCAAGTTTTGCACTCTCAAAAATTGCAAAAGAGCCAGTGACAGACGAAGTAAAAAAAGCATACAACATTAAAGAATTGTCTTTTGGCAAAGACTATATTATCCCAAAGCCATTTGACAGCCGAGTATTTATCGAGGTATCAATGGCAGTTGCAGAGGCAGCGATTAAAACTGGTGTTGCAAGAAAACCCTATGAATCAAAAGAAGGATATAAAAAACAACTTGAGGAAAGATTTAAAAATTCTATCTCAAGGTTTTTGTAGAATAAAGCCTTAGGGTAAAAAATTATTATTTTAATTTTACAATCACAAAAGTGACATTTGAGGATGTTGCTTTTTATCGTGATAATCAAAACGATTATCACGATAAAAAATATTGAAATAATAAAAACTCAAAGTGATTTACAATCTATTATAAATTTCTTTCACCAGAATCTTTTGTCATTTTAGATTCTTCTTGAGCAAGCATTTTTGCAAACTCTTCATCGGCACTACTTCCTGCGGATAAAAGTTCTTCATCAATTTCAGTTTTGCTTGTTCCTGATAATTCTGTTGAAAGTTTAGCATTAGCAATAGACTTTTTGCGTGCTTCTTCAATTGCTTCAACACCTTGCATATTAACATCTGTTGAAAGCCCTGACAAAAGTTCGTTGAGTTTTGTAACTTGTCTTGAAGATGTTATATCTGCAACTGCTTGATCTTCTTGAACTTTTAATTCTTCTATTTTATTTTGTAAAATAATGAGTTGTCTTTTATATTTTTCTATATTCTCAGTATTAGTTGCTATAAAAGCATTATTTTGTTCAATTTTTTCTTGTGCCTTTTGCAGTTGAAGACTAAATTCTTTAAAAAGGTCTTGATATTTAACATCATTTGTCTCTTTAAATTTCCTAACAGCACCAAGTTTTTTTGTTTCAAGTTCTTTTACTTTTTTTGTTAAATCCTCAGTTTCTGTTTTCTTTTCTTCATTTATAGCCATAAGATTTGCAACAGCATTTCTTACAGTAGAATGATTTTGAATAAGCTGATCTCTTACTTTTCTAAATTGAGCTCTAATAGTAGCCTCATTTGCAGTAAGCATCTTATCGCTTGCATTATTTAAAGCACCTTCTCCAATTCCAAATAGCCTTGAAAAGAATCTACCAATAGCACCAAAAAAACCCATAAATTTCTCCTATATTTTTTAAGTCTCTATAAAATTTAATATTAAACTAAAATTTAGAGTATAACAATACCACAAACTTTATAATAATGGAATTTCCAAAAAAATCAATATAATTTGTGTTTTTTTTATTTAAAAATTTAAAATTTTTAAATAAAGAGTAATAAATTACCACAAAAATTAGTTAAAATCACGAAGGAAATACAATAAAAAAATTCTGATTAAAAACTACAATAAAATTTAAAAGAGGCAGAGTTTTGAGGCTGCCTCAGTATCGGTATTATTCAATCTCATTTTCTACTAATTTATAAATAAATAAGTCTTTTCTTCCAGTTTGAATACT
>MIAN01000227.1 GCA_001829125.1 Spirochaetes bacterium GWB1_27_13
TACCAGCAGTCCAAAAATATCCATTTACATGTGAAAGCATAGCAACAGCATAAGTATATTGATTTGTTCCTATTCCATCTAATTTTACTGCTGTCGAAGGAAAATTCCATCCACCTTCCTCATTTCTTGTGAAGAATGTTTCAGCACCTTTTGTTAGGTAATTACCAAAATATTTAGGGTTTTCAGGATGGTTAAGATAAAAAAGTCCCCAATTTATACCATTTTCTTGAAATAACCAGTTGTTATATTGAGATCCTTTGCCTCTTAAAAAAATACCACCATCAGTAGAATTTTCAAGTGTTTGACCGAAGATAGAGAAACCAGATAAAATCGTAAAAACGATTAATGAGAAAAATAAATTTGTTTTTTTCATAATAAAATTTCCTTTTTAAAAAAAATATTTAAATGTATTACAGGATAGTAATACAAAAATTCCAGAATAATTGAGGGATTTACATACATTCTTTTAGATTCCCTATAATTAAAGACTTAATTATACTCAACGAATTCTAAAATCTTTCAATTAAATTTAGATTCGGCTAATAACTCGTTAAATAACACAATCTTACTTCTATTTCTTTTTGTTTCTTTATTTTTTTAAGATGTTCTATAAATTTCTTTTCATAGTTATACTTTGCATTATATAATGCTAAATAAATTATATTTTTATTCTTATAATATTCTATTATTTTATCTATTAATTCTATATTAAACCGAATTTCGATTTAATAAAATAAATCTCAGATAAACCACGAAATTCACGAAGAATGTAATAAAATTTTAATAAAAATATACTACGTGTTAATTATATAATACTTTTAGCATAAAAGCAGTCTTTTTTATTAAAATTTTTTCATATCTTTTCTATTTCTTCGTTTTGGAATTTATACTAAATGTAATTCGATATTCGCGTTAGTAGTTAATTCTAATTCATTTTGTTTTATTGTTATATCATCAGCATTAGTATATACCTATAAAAAATAAAAATATATAATTTAAAAATCTTATACGTGATTTTACCTTACTCTTTAATAAGTTTTTTTAATTCATCTATTTCTTTTTGTTGTTTTATCATATATAGAGTCAATTCTTCAATTTTTTGCAATAATTTAGAATTCATGTCACTTACTGATATTCCATTTTCTAATACTTCTTTTTCTGATGGGATTTCAGGGAGATGACCATTATCTTTTATGAAACTTTCTACTTCAGTTAGAGGTTTTAGTTTATAGTTTTTATCAAAAACAAAGTCAGACCAGTCATTAACATCAACAATTATTTTTTTTACTTTTATTGTTCCATTTACTGCAAGTTTATGTTGTGGGTTTGATGTGCCAATACCAACATTGCCATAAAAAGACATATTTCCTGTTTGTCTATCGACAGTGAATACATTATGACCATCAGTAGGAGAACCTGTGGCACCGTATGCCAAAAATCTTAATGTATTACCAGTATTGTCATCGGTAAACAAAGCAAAACGATTGGTTTTATTATTTTGAAATGTAATGCCAGCTTGACCATTCTTGTCAACAATTAAATCGTTATGTACCAATAAATTTGACATAGTCTCAATAGTACCAGCAGTCCAAAAATATCCATTTACATGTGAAAGCATAGCAACTGCATAAGTGTTAGCGTCAGTTCCAATTCCATCTAATTTTACTGTTGTTGAAGAAAAATTCCATCCACCCTCATAATTTCTTGTGAAGAATGTTTCAGCACCTTTTGTTTGATAATTGCCAAAATATTTAGGGTTTTCTGGGCGATTAAGATAAAAAAGTCCCCAATTTATGCCATATTCTTGAAATAGCCAGTTGTTATATTGTGCTCCACCACCCTTTAAAAAAATACCACCATCGGTAGAATTTGTAACTGTTTGACCAAAGATAGAGAAACCAGATAAAATCGTAAAAACGATTAATGAGAAAAATAAATTTGTTTTTTTCATAATAAAATTTCCTTTTTTAAAAAAAATATTTAAATGTATTGCAAAATAGCAATGCAGAAATTCCAAAATAATTGAGAAATTTATATACATTTTTTTAGATTACCTATAATTAAAGGCTTAATTAGATTAAATATAATATAGCACTCTTTAATAAATTTTCCAAAAAAACGACTATTTTTTTAAGAATTTAAATAATTTAGAAAAAAATAGAACAAAATCATTTATAAATTAAATGATTTTATTCCATATAAGGTGAATGTATTATATGAAAATATATTTAAATATAACATAACTATTGATATAATAAATAATAGAATTGACATTAGTTGTAATTTGACTGGATTAATAGAGATAAGCATTTAAGGTATATAATTGACAATTGCACTTTGTCTTGCCGATAACGTCCCTTGGCTAAACAACGTTGGCTGGAGCGTACTCGCGGAAGCCAATGTTATGTGACAGGTCGATTCTTTACAAATTCCAGATATAATACAGGAACAGATAAAGAAAGTTTTCCTTTTTTATTGCTATATTTGTTTAAATTAGACTCTAATTTTTTAAAAATATTTTCTAAATTGTTTTTTCCAACAAGTTGTTTCCATGAATCTAAAAATCCTGCTTTAATAAAATAGTGATTTAAAAATGATGTTCCATTAAAATAATTATATTTGATAACTTTTTTTTTGACTTTTATTTTTTTAAAACCAAAGTCATTAAATTTTTTAGAAATTGATTTAATTGTACCTCTATGAGCAATATGATTTTTTAAGTCATTTAACAAATTTAATTCATTTTCTTCAAACAAGGTTTTTTCAAATATATCATAAAATTCTTTAAAGTGTCCTTTTATATTGGTTGTTATAATAATTTTTCCATTGTTTTTTATAACTCTATTCATTTCTTTTAAACAATTCTCAATATTTGAAAAATTATTTATACCAAGGTTCGAAACAATTAAATCTATTGAATCGTTTGGTAAATCAATATTTTCTGCGTTACATTCAAGAAACTGGACATTATCAACTAAATAATTAAACTTTTTAACTTCAGCTCTTTTTAAAGCTTCTTTCCATTGATCAACTCCATATATTTTACAATTTGAACCAAATCTTTGAGCCAATTCAAATGTTGGAAATCCAGTACCGCAGGCTAAATCAATAATAGAAATATGATCTTCATAATTTATGTTTTCAAATAGTAACTGAGCAAAAATTGAAGACCATAATGGAGCTTCATCATAAGTTTCCACAAATTTTTCATCATAATTAAAATTTGTATTTAAGTATTTAATCATTTAAACCGCTCCTTCAAAAAAATAGACTTGCTGATAACGTCAGGCTTATGTGCAGTTGACCGCATAAATCCAATAATTTTATTTATACTACAAAACAAAGTCAATATCAATAAAATAATTTGCGGTCAATTGGGTCATATTCGAAATCTTTTTGCAAAGTTTTGACTATTTACACAGTTTTCTATATTTGTGGTGGCAAAAGTTTGCCAGTAGCCGAAGTTGCCGTAGCCTACTCGTGGAGTCAAAATGTGGCAAAGCATATATACGCTGTTAGACGATGTATTACGCCAATTCTTACATTTTCTTTTTACATTCAGAACATTCTTTATCATGAAGAGAAATAACACCACCACATTCTGAACAATTCCAACGTTTTTTTTCTTTTTTAAAAAAGAATTCAAAACCATTATCGTTAATTATCTTACTATTATCAATCAAACTTACCTGATATCTTTTTTGATAACTTTTATCAAGATTTATTATTCTTTTACATGGATGATTTTCACATTTAAAACAATAGATTATACCTTTTTCTTTTGCACAGTTCTTTATTTCACAATTTTTACATCTCTCTGATTTATCTACATCATCACAAAGGCATCCCTTGCATGGTTTTTTCTTTTTTAAATGAACATAACAAATTAAACAGTTCATTCCACAAGGAGCAAACATATTGATATCAATTATTTCTGGCATTTTCATATTTTCTTCTCTTTGGCGTAATATGTCGTACAACGGTGTCCATATATGACGTTGTATGCTACTTCCGAAGGCAAAACGTGGTGAAACCCCCAACAGAGAGGTACTCCGATCGCAGCATATATTGACTGTTGTACATCGTTTTGGGCGTTATTTTAATAATAAACTTTCACCTTCATTTGGAATACTAATATCCAAGTTTTCTTTAGTTATGAATTCTTTTAATTCATCTTTTGATAATAGGCAATGGTTTATTGTATTTATATGAACTGCTATTATCTTTGCATTAGGCAATAGTTGCTTTATTTTTTTTAATGAATTGGCAGTCAAAGTTATTGTTTTGCCCCAAAGAAACTTAGCAGAACCGGAATTTGCTATAATTAAATTTGGTTTTATTTCTGCTAAACTATTTATTAATAATTGATCCCAAATAGCATCCCCTGTAATAAATATTGATTCTGTTCCTTTTTGTATAAAATATGATGAGGATTTTCCCATTAATTTTTTAAGAAGAAATCCTTCTGCATGATTAGCTGGAAATCTTTTAAATGATATTGATTCCCATTCTATTTTATTATTGATCAGCTGTACATTTGTAAATCCTTTATTTTTTAACTTTTTATCATCACCAGGTTGACAAAATATTAAAATATTTTTTGGTAAGATATTTTCAGCAGCTTTATCAAAGTGATCAAAATGATAATGAGTAAGCAATATTGCATCAACATCTTTAATTAAATTATTTCTTTCTACTGGTAGTGGAATCATAGGATTTTTTATTCTATTAAATGTTAATGGAATCGGTGGCAATACGCCAACATCTGAGAGCATTGGGTCTACTAATATTTTTTTATTATTCAGAATTAGAATAAAAGTTGCATGCCTAATAAACTGTATTTTCATTTCCTTGCCTCCATCCTTTGAAATTACAGGAATATTTTTAAGAATTGTAGCATTGGGGTTATCAAAAATGTCCCCCTAGTGTGTTGCGAGTTACAACAAGCGGAAACATACTGCCTGTTTGTCAAGTCCAAATTTTTATTATATATTATTTATAATCTTTAATGAAATATTTTTTATAAAAATCTACAATATTTAAAATATCTTTTTTTGTATTTTCGCTATATTTTTGGAGAGATTTAATTATATTATTTAGGGCTTGATTAATAAATCCATAATTCATTATTATATAACAAGTTATAATCAAAAATCATCTTTAAAAATGCAAGGATTTTTTAATTATCCATTAAAAATACGCGCATTTTTAAAGAGATAAAAAAAGTTTGACTATGATATAAAAACAGGTTAGCCGCAATAAAATGAAAAAAGTATCAGATTACATCTTGACTATTACAGTTTAACTGATTGTCTAATAAAATGGATAAAGTTCAATCTATCTTGAACTTCCCAACCTCTTTCATCAAAGTTTCTATACTTTGCTTATTTTCTTCTGTCAATTCATTAACTTTATTAACTGCAACGGTTACTTGTTCTGAGCCAGATGCCATCTCGTTCATTCCGTTAGTAATATCTTGTGTTATGGTGTTTAATCTCGATGTTTCGTTTAATACCTGTTGACTTCCTGACAATATTTCACCTGAATTTAGTTTAACTTTTTGGGTAATATCATTAAGTTGGCTAATCGCTTCAAGTACCTGTTTGCTTCCGGCAGTCTGCTCCTCCATTGCTCCTCTGATAGCGGCTTCCTGCTCTGTAACAGTTTTTATTTCTGATTCGATATTATTGAACCTGTTTAATACATCCTCTGTAGAATGAGTAATAGTTTCAATAGATTCTTTTATTTTATTTAATACGGTTGCTACGATTTTTGCCTGTTCCCCTGATGATTCGGCAAGTTTTCTTACCTCATCAGCTACAACCGCAAATCCTTTACCAGAATCGCCTGCGTGAGCCGCTTCAATTGCCGCATTCATAGCAAGTAAATTGGTTTGACTTGCTATATTTTGTATTACCTTACTTATCTCAAGAAGTCCTTCTGATTCTTTTGTTACCGCTTGAATATCTTCTGCTATTTTATTCAGGTCGTTTCTACCCGATTCGGACGACTCTATGAGTTTTTTGAGATTCTGTGAGTTTTTTATCAGTGTTTGTGTAACATTATTTATACTTGCCATCATTTCCTCGATTATGGAAGATGACTCTGTTACATTTACCGATTGATTTTCTATTAACTGATTCAACCTTTCAATACCGTTTGTTATCTGTTCCATCGTTGTGCTTGTTTCGGTTACGCTTGCCGACTGGTTAATTGTTTGGTTTTTAATACTTTGAATATTTGCACCAATCTCATTAATTGCAGCGGCAGTTTCGGTCATATTGGACGAGAGGTTAATTCCAACATTTTGAAGAACTATTGATTGATTTTTTACCATAGAAACAAGGACGCGGATTTTATCAAGAGTAAGGTTAAAATACTTTGCCATGTCACCGATTTCGTCTTTAGATTTTACGTTGATTGTTTGAGATAGGTCTCCTTCCCCTTCGGAAATATCTTTGAGGATAATATTTAGTAACTTAATAGGGTTTAAAATACCTGAAGAAAGAAAAATTGACATCAACAATGTTATTACAATTGATACAAAGATAAATATAAGTAAAATAATAATATTTTCTCTTTTTTTGTTATTGAAAAAACTCATATCTTGACTAAACCGAAACATTCCTTGGATTTTATTGGTCACAGGCTCAGTAATTGGTAAATAAGTGTTTTGCAGATTTTTGGAAACAACAACAATACTTTCTTCACTTTTAGCTAATCGTTGATAAATTTCTGTTTCTTTATAAACATGAATCTGACTACTTTCTGTGGAAAAAGTGCTTTGTACCAATAGGTCTTTTTCAAAAAAGGCAATATCTCCAGCTAATTGTGATAATTTTAACAACATATCATTATTTAAATTAAATCCTATTTGAAGAGTTCCTATTACTGTTTCCTTATATTTAATTGGAACTATACTTCTTACAGCTAAACCACTTTGTCCAAAGATAAAACCATTCACTTCCTGACCTTTGAGTGCAGTTTGAATGGCTATGTTAGAACTTTTATCATCTCCATACATTCCAGGATGATGTCCTCGTGTAAAAACAACTCCATTAGAATCTCCAAACTCAAAAATAGTTACGCCGCTATTTTTATTTAATATTTGATAAACAGGAAGTATTAAATTATCAAGATTTACACGGTTTTTTGATAAAAAAGTCGATATAATTTGTTCATTGTTTGCATACCGCAGCGCAATTTTCAATGCCTCGTCTTTTTGATTATTGATAAAATCAAAAATATATTTTTTATTTTGTTCAACAATTTTTTCTTGTAAATATTTAATTGTATTATTATTTCTGCACTCCGTTATTATAACATTAGTAATTAAGATAAATAAAGTTACTAAAAGTATTGATATTGATATTTTAAATTTTATTGTAAGATTACTTAACAAGTTATTCTCCTTCTCAAAAACCAGCCCACACAAAGCCCTTGCCAATAACTGGTTACAAGTTACCAAAGTTGCTCGTATATCATTAATTCTAATTAAAACTCACCAAAAAGTCAACTGAAATAAAAAAAACTGCAAATAATTTGGATAAATCGAGTAATAGAGTGTAAATCGCTAATTTGCTGTTGTATGCTGTAACCTGCCCGAATGTTAATAAATCCCAGCACGGGAACTATGGAGAGTGGGTGTGTGCCTTACTTTGAGGTTATGCCTTGCGTGGTCTTGAAGTAGAGTGAGGTCTTTAACTAGATTAGAGTGGTAAAAACTGGAAATGTTTTTTTGCATTCTAATAATATTATTGAGGAAATAAAATAAACTTTGGTTAATTCATCCTAAAAGAGACTGTAAAAAAGGGGTATTCAGCAAAACTCTAAATAAATCCTATATTTTCTCAATTAGTTCAAACCAGTCGAGCAAATTAATTGACTAAACTCGCAGTTACATAATGTTTTTTGTTCCTTTTATTTTATAATAAATTTTGTTATTATATAATAAATTAAAAAAGAAATTGCTATTATCCTAATAATTATACTGAATAATGACAATTTTAATTTTTGTTCACTTATTTTAAAATTAAGTATATTTTGATTTTCAATTTCTTTATTATATTGCAATCCAAACTGATAATATTCATTTTGTATAGTACTTATTTTTAAAACCATTCCTTTTCCGTATAATGTAGAAAATTTTATTAATTCTGCATTATCAATTTGATTAATAGGAATTTCCCATTTTCCAGCTTTTATTTTTTTATCTGAAAATATGAAAACACACCTTTTTGCTGTTATCCATTCTTTTCCATATTCAGGAGTTTTATCTTCATCTAATTTTACCGATTTTGAAGCATCACACATTATTATTTTTTCTGATGGATTTTCTAACAAATACTTTTTCCTTATAGAGTTAGAATTATAAATTATATTAGTAATTTTTCTTATAATATCACTCAAGTTATCTCCTTTTTTTAAACAAATCTTAGGAATAAAAAATGTGGTGAAGTCAGGTACTTTTGTAGAATGTTATGTGCTGTTGGCAATCTTTCAGCCATTGCATTTCTTAAACAATTTAGGACAAATTTTCTTTTGAGATTCAGGGGTATCATCCCAATTAAATTTTATTTCAGGATAATTCCCTTCTATATAAGTAAAATTATCATAATCAATGTAATCATATAATTCTTTTTTTGTTACTATTTTGAATGCTTCTATTGCGACATACCAAAATGATTCGAAGTCACATTCATCTTCCTCTGCATAATCTATTAATATATCAGGATTTTTGATAGCAGTATAATATATTTCTTTGCCTCGTGATATTAACCATGTACGAAAATATTCAAAACTATCATCAGAGCAACCACCATTAATTATATATGCAGCACACCACAAATCCGATATATAACTATCATATAATAATTTATCTGTTCTTAATCTAAATCCAATTATCTCTTCTGGGGTCAATTTTGAAAGATACTTAATTAAATACCTTTCCTGATCTGTCAAATTAGAACTATTTTCTAGTGATAATTTTAAAATTTCCCAAAACTGATTTTCATCCATCATTTTTGATGTTTTTGAAATATCATAATTCGTCTTAAAAAACATTGCTGTCTCCTTAAGTATTTTTACAATCGTCTTTTTGTCAATTAGCATATCGTTTTGTCAATATATGTTGTTTTCATCACATTTTAAAATATTTTATCAAATTATAAAAAATATTCAATCACAATTTCTAAAATCTATCGAAAATACCCCCGAAAGGTCTATCGACTGACATGGAACGGAGATATTTCAGCGGTTATGTGCTGAAATCGTACAGTTTTATAACTCCTAATCTCTTTTATTGGCTACAATTGCAAATTCATTAAAATTATCATTATATATGTCTCCAGAAACATTTGCATAAAATTCTTTAATTATTAATTTATTTTCTTCAAATTCTTTTTTAATTGATTCTTTACTAAAGCATTGAAGCCAGTTATATACAATTCTTTTTTCTGTTTTATTATAAATTGTATATTTATCAAGTATAAGTTTTTCATTGTCATATTTAAATGAATTTAAAAAGCAATAATAATCTTCTTTTGACCAAAATTTATTTAATAAATTAAACTCATAAATTGCTTGTTCTTGCTTTAAATTAAAATAATTAATAGAATAAACATCTAATAAGATATTTCCATTTGGTTTTAATAAATTATAAAATTTTGATAACATAATTTTTCGTTGAGAATAACTTAATGCAGCAAAATCACACATTATCATTGTAATAAGGTCATATTTTTCTACTGTTTCATATTCAAGATAATTTGTTTTTATATAATTGATTTTTAAATTGTTTTTATCAGCTTGTTCTCTGGCATAATCAAGAGAACTTTTAGAAAAATCAATTCCTGTAATATCTGCACCTGTTTTGGCAAATTTCAAGGTGTAAAGACCTGGTCCACATCCGAAATCAATTATTTTTGATTTTTTATTAATATTAAATTTTTCAATAATCCAATCAGAAGATTTATTTATAAATTTGTGGTTTCTTGATGCTGCGTCAATTGATTCATTAAGATGATATTCAAGCATTTTTTGTGAAGTATATTCATCTGTCCACAATTCTTCTGCAGTATAAAATTCAAATGGTTTTGGTCTCTTATTTATTTCTAGTAATTTATTAAACATAAAAATCCTTTTTATTGTATTAAAAAATTTTTCTATCTTATTTATTTATTTTACATGTTTTTTGCACCTAACGACTATATGATAATAAAATCATATAGAAAAAATCAATAGGTGCTATAATCTATTTAGGTCTTTGGCAAAAATACTTCCAAGAAAATAGATAGATG
>MIAN01000228.1 GCA_001829125.1 Spirochaetes bacterium GWB1_27_13
TTTTTAAAGAAGAATTAAAAGAACTTCAAATTAATGAAATTACTGATATAAAAAATTTTATTTGTGATGTTTCAAAAAATTTTGGATTTAAAAATTATTCTTTTTATTCTGCTAAATATATCAAAACTCAAAAATTATCTCTAATATCAGAGGAAAGATTTAATTTTTATTTTCTTCTTTATAATGTTCTTCTGAAATCTTAGTTTCTTTTATAAGTAAGAATAAATAAACAAAAAAGAAAAAATCTATTGGTGAAAACATAAAAAAGTAAGTTTTAATGTTTAAAGCACCATAAAATAATAAGAATGTTGTAAATACTACAAAAAATAGCTTGTAAACACACCAAAATTTTAAAGTTGCAAAATATTTTTCGTAATTAAAAAAACAAAGTATGCCAATAATTGCAAACAATGAGTTAATAAAAAATGTTGACCCAAACCATAAAAAATTTTCTCCCGAAATAGTTGAGTTAGGATCAAAATTTGATTTTACAAAATTAAAAAAAATGTATATCATTAGCCATCGTATAATTTCAAAAACTGAAATTATAAGTAAAAATAAATTTTTTTTCATGCTTGCATATTAATATAATTATTATTATATTGCAATATAAATATTCTATTTTTTTAAGGAAGGTTTATGAAGAATAAAGAACGAGTTATTTGGATTTCGATTGTATCTGTGCTTTTTGTTGTTTTATTATTTGGCGTTTTTATTAATGAAGCACACGCAGGAAGTATATCATCTGGTTTTCCATATATTCAAAAATTTTTAACTGTTATGAGAATGGTTAAAAAAGAATATGTAGACACTGATAAAGTTGATGATAAAAAATTGATTAACGGTGCTATAAAAGGGATGATAGACTCAATAGGAGACCCGCACACAAATTATTTATCTGTTGAAGATATGGAAGAGATGAATACAACTTCAGACGGTAAATTTGGTGGAGTTGGTATGATTATATCAGAAAAAGATGATTATATTACTGTTGTTTCTCCAATAGAAGACACTCCAGCTTATAGAAAAGGCATGAAATCAGGGGATTTATTAATCTCTGTTGATGGTAAAAGTCTCAAAGGTCTAAAAGTAGGAGAAGCAGCTAAATTACTAAAAGGAACACCAGGAACTGCTGTAAAAGTTGAGTTTATTAGAAATGATACTAAATATGAGATAGAACTTGTTAGGGCTATAATAGATGTACCAACTGTAAAATATTCTACTATAAATGATAAATATGGTTATTTAAGAATTACACAATTTGCAGGAACTACTGATGCTCATGTAAAAGAAGCACTAACAAACCTTGTTGACAAAAAAATTTCTGGTTTAATCGTAGATTTAAGATCAAATCCAGGTGGACTTTTGGGACAAGTTATTAAAATAGTAGATTTTTTCCAAGATGATGGAGTTATTGTTTCTACAAAAGGTAGGAATAGTTTTGACAATTCTGTAAGTAATGCCTCAACATTTGATACAATCGTTCCAAAAAATATGCCTGTAATCGTTTTGATAGATCAAGGATCAGCGTCTGCTTCTGAAATTTTTTCTGGTGCTATTAAAGATACAAAAAGAGGTATTTTAATTGGTGAAAAATCTTATGGTAAAGGGTCTGTTCAAACAATTCATTCACTTGGGGAAGACGGATTTAAAATAACAATTGCAAAATATTATACTCCTGCTGGTATTTGTATTGATGGAATAGGGATTCAACCAGATATAGAAGTAAAAGAACCAGAATTAACAGACGATGAAAAAGATGCGTTGAAAAAAATTTATAAAGATAAGGCAATCGAAAATATTATTAAAACTAACCCAAATCCTACAAAAGAAAAAATAGATGAAATGGCTAAAACGCTTCAAAATCAAGGGTATAAATTATCAGAAAGAAATTTGAAAAGATTACTTAAAAATGCAGTTGATTTAACAAGCGAAAGCAAAATTATATATGATTTGGAATACGATATTCAATTACAAAAAGCAATTGATGTTTTAGATAAAAATCTAATTGAATATAAAAATGCTCAATTTTTACTAAAGAAATAATTATTTAAATATGTTAAAATTAAAAAACAATGGATTTTAATTTTAACATATTCCTAGTTTTAATTTTCTCAATTAATTGGGATAATATCGCCAACGAAGTTCATGAAGAGATAGCCTAAATAGTCGATACATAATTATATCGACTATTTACTTAAATAAGCAATTTTTTTAATTAAATTCCTATTATAAGATGATTGGTGTTAAAAACCTCTTTTTATGAAAACTATGAATAACTGAGGCTAGTATCTCTTGTTTCCATAGAAATTCTTTGACAAATATATTAAATCGAAATTGAGGTATTATTTAGTCAAATAAACTTTGTTTTTTCGACCTAATGGTAAGGATATAATTGCAACAGTAAAACTAATAGTTGTTGCATAAAAAATTATACCATGAGCAATACCAATTTCTTTAGCATAGTTTTTTAATGGGGAATTTGTATTTGTAAAAGCATTAAAGGCAATGCCCATAGATATAATGCCAACTATGTAAAAGAATGTTGTTATTATTGAAGATATAAAATGAGGTAGATTTATTGGTAGTTTATTGTATAAAGTAATACCAAGTCTAATAAATCCTAAAATAGCGTTTATTCCATAACTAAAATAAGTTATAAGCATTAAGGTTCTATGAGTAATACTTAAGGAATTTCTGTAATCGTTTGTGTTAAAATAGTTTGAGTCTGTAAGATAAAAACTAAGTAATGTAGTACCAATCGCCGAATTAGAAATAAAACCAAGATATGAAACAGAGCCAGTTATAATATGTGCAATGTCAAGCCCTCGTAATACCTTACTAAGTTTTGAATTTTGATCAGTTGCCTTAGTTGTAGAATCGGATAATAAAAATGTTGAAAAATCAAAATTTTTTTGGTTTGCAAAGCATAAAAAAGAAAAAAACATAAAAATAAAAATTAAATTTCTTTTCATTCTAATTCCTTATATTGATATATACACACATTATAATACATTTTTTTATTTTGGCAAGATAAAAACTACAAATTTAGTAGCAATTATATTAATTCTTATTGAGGAGTTAAATTTTTATTTAAATTATTAAAAATAAATTACTAAAAAATAATTTTAACCAAAGAATAAACAAAAAATATTAAAATGAGGTGACTTATGAATTGCACAACATGTAATATAAAAGGATGTAAAAAATTATCTCCTTGTATTGATAATAGTATTGATTATATTGATGAATATTTTAAAGAAGAGACTTTAAATACTATAAAAAACTCCTTATCTCTTGTTGATAATGGAAAAGCTGGAACTTTGAATCGTCTTGAAGAAATCGTAGAGTACTGTAAATTACAAAATTACAAAAAAATTGGTGTGGCATATTGTTATAGCATAGAAAAAGAAGCGGTAATTCTTAATGATTATCTTAAAGAAAAAGGATTTAATTTGACAATGGTTTCATGTACAGTTGATGGAATAAGTGAAAAAAAAATAAATAAAGATAAACAAAAAGATGTCATTTCATGCAATCCAATTGGTCAAGCAAATATATTAAATAAAAATAATATAGATTTTGCTATATTAATGGGGTTGTGTCTTGGGCATGATATTCTATTTCAAAAACATATCAAAGCAGATTTTACTACTTTTGTTGTTAAAGATAGAGTTTTGAGGCATAATCCTATACTAGCATTAAAAGAAGGTAAATTACCAGAGGATTTATTTTTGGAACAAATGCCTTCTGATTTTAATATGATAAAAAAGGATGAACTTAACGAAAAATTAAAAATGCCAGATTATCTTAAATATTCTTATATTATTGATTTACGACAAAAAAACGAATATTTAAAAAATCATATAGAGGGTGCTAAAAATTGTCTTTTAGTGGAATTACCATCACAATATAAAAAACTAATCCCTGATAAAAATCGAGAGATTATAATTTATTGTAATGGAGGAATTCAATCAATATATGCCGTAATGTTTTTATCATTAAAAGGATATAAAAATGTTAAAAATCTTTCTGGCGGATATTCTATAACACAGATTAATCAGATTGTCACGGATTACACTGATTAAAATTGTCATTATATACATAAAATATTTGGGTATAAGTATATTGATAATAATAGTTTATTTGTATTGTAATAAAATTTTTTAAAAAAAATCTAAACCCTTTTATGATTTTATGTATCTAATAATATGTAAGCGGCTTAATTTATATTAATATGTATTCATCGGTCTATATAATGGAGGTTTTGTATGATGATGATAAAAAGAATTATTTTTTCACTAATTTTATTAACTGTTATTTTTAGTTGTGCTCAAAAAGAAGACCCAAAAACTAAATATGCAAAGAATATGGTCTTATATGTAAATTATTTTACTAGTTTTATGGATTTAAACATTTCTTATATGCAAAGAGATTTGAAACTCGATGTAAAACAAACTGAAATTTTATATAATCTTAAAAATGATCTATTGGCAAAAATTCCTGAAATGCGTCTTGTATTTTATAAATTTCAGATGAATTGTATGGATTTGCTTGAAAAAGATCAAGCAAGTATAGAAAAAATAGAACAATTATTCGACCAAATAACTTTATATGATGCAATATTTAAAGATACAGTTGTTAAAAGATTTGTTGAGCTTCATTCTACTTTAAGTGATAATCAAAAGAAAAAAATGGCAAAATATCTCGATAATGGAAGAATTATATTATTGCCTGCCAAATATATTCCAACTGGAACTCTTTTTAGCGATTTAGTTGATTTATATTATGATCTTGATCTTTCTATAAGACAAATATTAGACTTATCCCTATATGCTATAGAATTAAAAAAAGAATTCCGTAAGGATATGAAAAATTTAAAAAGTACTTTGTTAGATCAAAAAAAATTAATAAAACAATTAATTTTATCTCCATCTATTAAAGAAGAAGATATTAATAGCATAATCACAAAAGATATGTTTTTGTTGAAAAATTTTAACGAAAAAACAGCAGGTAATTTTATTGATTTTTATCAAGAGTTGGATGAGGGTCAAAGAAAAACTTTGTATAATTTTATTGTAAACTTTAATTTGTTTTAAAAATATTTTCGTAGGAAAACTAATTGGAACTTAATAAGTTGGAAGAATTTGAGCTTGTAAAGAAAATACAAAAAGGTAATAAGCAAGCCTTTAAAACTCTTTACACACTCTATGTAGATAAAATATTTTGTCTCAGTTATCGAATGGTAAATGATTCGCATATAGCAGAAGATTTAACTCAAGATATATTTGTTAGGGCGTGGGAAAAAATAAATAATTTTGGTTTTAAAAGTTCATTTTTTACATGGTTATATAGACTTGCTGTAAATGTAATAATTAGAAAAAAAGAAAAAACAAATAGAATAGCAGAACAAGAAGCAGATGTAGAAATTGAGGAATTATATAAAAATGATGTAGCTTTTGAAAGCGAAAAAATAGAAAGTTTTATTGATTGTGAGAAAGCATTGAAGAATTTGCCTAACCAAGCTCGTTATGTTTTTATCCTTCATGATATGGAAGGTTTTACTCATAAAGAGATAGAAAAAATAATGAATATATCTATCGGGACTTCAAAAGCACATTTATTTAGAGCAAGAAAATTATTAAAAGAGGAACTTAGTTTATGAACGAAAGTGACAAAAAATTAATAGAAATGTATAAAACTTTACCAAAAAAAATTAAACCACCTAAAGATTTGTGGGATCAAATAGACAAAAGATTAACAAATAAATTTAGTTTGAAAGATTCCATTGCTTATTTTTTTAATAATTTTAAGGATTTAATTTTAACTAAAAAATATGTTTTTGCTTATTCATTAATTGGAATATGTGTTATTTCTTTTGGTCTATTGTTCTTTTTTAATGTTAGTAATCAAAATAAGCCAGATACCCAATATGCTTTAGCTGAAAAAGAACTTCAAGATATAGTTTTAGATTACGAAAAGGCTCGTTCTAAAATTATAAAACTTATTAAAGATAAAAAAGAATTTTTTAGTGATGAGACGATTGTATCAATACAAACAAATATGAGTTTAATGGATGAAACAATAAAAGAAATAAAAATTGCTTTAAAAAATGACCCAAATAATTATGAGTTACTGGCAAGTCTCACAAAAGTTTATTTTGAAGAAACGAATTTACTTTTTAAAACAAGTAATTTAATGAAAAATTATGATAATTGATAATTGAGGTGAAATTATGAAAAATTTACTGATATTGAGTTTAATATTCTTTGGAATGATCAAAATATTCTCATTAGAAAATAAAATAGATAAAATTTTAGAAACAACATCAAATCAAACTATTTCCGTAAAAGTTATGGATGGTAGTTTAAAAATTAAAGCTTGGGATAAAAATGAAGTGTGGATAAAAGGTAATTTTGAAAAAAATGTTGATAAAATAAGATTTGATGAGCAATCAAATAATATTCTCATAAAATCTGATATAAAAAATAATCTTAAAAATCGCAAAAATATAAGAGTTTTCTTAGAAATATTTGTACCAAAAGAAAATGATATAAATATTGATTTAATAAATGCGGAGTGTGAAATTACTGGAGTTGAAAAAAATATTTCGGTAACATCAACTTCTGGAAATATTAAAATAAATTCAAATTCAAAAGATGTTGATATTGTAACGATTAATGGAAATGTAGAATTGAAAGGAAACTCTAACATATTTCAAGGAACAAGCATAAACGGAAATTTTTTGATAAATGGGGATTGTAATATTCTAAAAATAAAAACATCAAGTGGGAATATTAATTTAACTGAAACCCTTGTTAAAAATATAAATATTTTTAGTACTAATGGCGAAATTAAAATCAAAGGACTAAAATTTGATAAATCAAACTGTGAAATAATTAATATTCGAGGAAATATTTTATTTTTAATTCCACAAGAAGAAAGTATTCAAATAATGATAAAATCAATAAGTGGTAAAGTAAAAATAAATAAAAATGATTTTGATGAAATATATAAAGAAGAAAAAAGTTTCAAAATAAAAAAAGGAAGTGGAGAATCTGTTGTTTTTTTGGAAACAATGATAGGAGAAATCGAAATTATAACACAGATTAACACAGATTAGTATAGAAATGAAACCAGTGAAATCTGTGTTATGGGGAGAAAAAATGAAAAAAATTACTGTTAAAATTGCTGATCAAAAAGAAAGAGAAGAAATTTACAAGTATAGATACAAAATTTATTCTTTAGAACTTAAACAGCACAAAGAAAATCCAGAAAAAATGTTAAAAGATGCTATTGATGAAATTAATACTTACATAATAGTAAAAATAAATGACAATATAGCAGGTTTTGTAAGCATCACTCCACCTGGTGGTAAATATGGTCTTGATAAATATATTGATAGGACAGAATTTCCATATATTTATGACAATATGTTTGAAGGAAGGCTTTTTTCTGTTTTAGAAGAATTTAGAGGAACAAATACTGCAATGTTACTTTTTTTTGCTATTCTTCGATATGTAGAAGAAAATGGCGGTACAAAAATTATGACAATTGGTAGAAGTGACCTTGTCGAATTTTATGAAAAGACTGGTTTAAAAAATCTTGATAGATCAATTCAATCTGGAGAAGTTACTTTCAAACTTTTATATGCAGAGGTAAAAGATATAAGAAAAAAAGCAGCCACTGTGTACGAAAAAATGTTATCACGAATAACTGCTAATATAGACTGGCAACTTGATTTTCCAATGATAAGTGATAAAGTTTGTTTTCATGGTGGCGAATACATAAATAATAGTTTAGAAGTTTTAGTTAATCCAGAAAAGTTAAAAGAAATAATAACAGCTGATGTACTTGATGCTTGGTTTCCTCCCTCCTCAAAAGTTATTGATGTTTTAAATAAAAATCTTTCTCTTTTAATAAAAACTTCACCTCCTGTAAATGGAAAATTTATTGAAGAAAAAATAGCAAGGGTAAGAAATATTCCAAAAGAAAATGTTTTGGTAGGCTCTGGTAGTTCGGATTTAATATTTTTATCATTTCTTAATTTATTAAATGAGAAATCAAAAGTGCTTTTACTTGACCCTTGTTATGGGGAATATGCACACATATTAAAAAATGTTATAAAATGTGGGTTTGATAGGTTTATTTTGGAAGAAAACGACAATTTTTGTGTAGATATTGATAAATTTAGCCAAATTTTAACAAAAAATTATGATATGGTTGTTATTATTAATCCAAATAACCCTACTGGTAATTTAATCGATAAAGATTCATTAAAAAATATTATCGAAAAAACAAATAAAAATACAATATTTTGGATTG
>MIAN01000229.1 GCA_001829125.1 Spirochaetes bacterium GWB1_27_13
AATACAAATAATAAAATTAAAATATTCCTAACATTTGTCATCAAAATAATCCTTCTTTAAATACAATTTAACCCAGATGTATGAATTTTTCAAGTGTTTTGATAAATTTATATATTTTTTAAAATATTGTATTAACAGATTGAACTAACAAAGAATTACTACCAAATTAGTTATCAAGTTTACCAGTTGCCACATTATATAATTTAATAATTTTACTAGCAAAATCTGAATATAGAATATATTTTCCATCAGAAGAAAAATCAGTAGAACTTATATTTCCTGTATGTCCCAATGATAGATATATTTCTACATTTTGATTAGAATAAACAGTTTGTAAAATAATTATAAAAATAATAAAAATAATAAAATATTTTTTTGTAATCATAAATACCTTTTTTTACAGAATATATTTAAAATATTTTATCATATATAATATTGGATTATAAACAACATATCATAATTTTATCTAAAAAACACAATATTACCAAATAATAATTTTTTGTCTTTTTGTTTTAAGAGGTTTTGTTGTTAAATGTTAACTCAAAATTCGGTTTATATAATAATAAAGGCTACTTTTGCAAGTAGCCTCCCTTATTAATAATATGTAAAAAAAATCTTAATACATATCACCCATTCCACCCATGCCGCCCATTCCACCACCGTGTGGCATTCCAGCAGGAGCAGATTTTTCTTCTTTTTCGTCAGCAACTAAAGTTTCTGTTGTGATAATTAAAGAAGCAATTGAAACTGCATTTTGTAAAGCTGATCTAACAACTTTTGCAGGGTCAATAACACCATCTTCAATCATATTAGCGATTTTTAGAGTTTGAGCATTGAAACCCATTCCCCATTTTTCTTGTGAAAGTTTGAATATAATTACAGAACCTTCAACACCAGCATTTTCTGCAATTTGTCTTAATGGAAATTGTACAGCATCTGCAACAATTTTTGCACCAAGTTCTTCATCAGGATCATTTGATTTGAAATTTTTTAATACTTCAGCAGCGTGCATTAAAGTAATACCACCACCAGGAACAATACCTTCTTCAACAGCGGCTCTTGTAGCAGCTAAAGCATCTTCAACTCTTGCTTTCTTTTCTTTTAATTCAACTTCTGTTGCAGCACCAATTGATAATACAGCAACACCGTTTGAAAGTTTTGCAAGTCTTTCTTGAAGTTTTTCTTTATCATAATCAGATGTTGTTTCAGAAACTTGTTTTTTGATTAATTTAATTCTTTCGTCTCTGTCTTTTTCGTTACCATAACCTTCTGCGATAGTTGTATTTTCTTTGTCAATTTTAATTTTTTTTGCTCTACCTAAGTCTTGGATTGTAATTTTTTCGAGACTCATTCCAAGTTCATCAGAAATTACTTGTCCGCCAGTTAAAATAGCAATATCTTCAAGCATAGCTTTTCTTCTATCACCAAAACCAGGAGCTTTAACAGCACAAACTTTAAGACCAGTTTGAATTAAGTTTACAACTAAAGTTGTTAATGCTTCACCTTCAACATCTTCAGAAATGATTAATAAAGGTTTTTGCATTTGTAAAACTTTTTCAAGAATCGGAATTAATGGTTTCATTGTTGAAATTTTCTTTTCATGAATTAAAATGAAACATTCTTCAAATTCAACTGTACCATTTTCTGATCTTACTGCAAAGTATGGAGAAATGTATCCTCTGTCAAATTGCATACCTTTAACAACTTTTAATTCATTGCTAATAGTTTTTGATTCTTCAACAGTGATAACACCTTCATTACCTACTTGTTTCATAGCATCTGAAATAAGATTACCAATAATTTCATCATTATTAGCACTAATTGCAGCTACTTTTGAAATATACTCTTCTTTTACTTTTACAGAATTGTTTTTAATTTGTTCTACAACTTGTTCACAAGCCTTTTGCATACCTCTTTTTAATGACATTGGATTTGCACCAGCAGTAACATTTTTTAAACCTTCTGCAACTAAAGCTTGAGCCAAAACAGTTGCTGTTGTTGTACCATCACCTGCAACATCATTTGTTTTTGTAGAAACTTCTTTTACGAGTTGAGCACCCATATTTTCAAATGGATCAGATAGTTCAATTTCTTTAGCAATTGTAACACCGTCATTTGTAACATTTGGAGCACCAAATTTTTTTTCCAAAACTACATTTCTACCTCTTGGGCCTAATGTAACTTTTACAGCGTTTGCAACTGCATCAACGCCTTTTTTTAAAGCAGCTCTTGCTTCCATTGAATATAAAATCTTCTTTGCCATATCGTCTCCCTAATACGAATTTTTTAATTAGATTGGAAAAATTTTCAGATTGTAAGGTAATAAAATTTTGTCGATTTGGCAAATATTTTTTGTAAATTTTTTAAAAAAATTGAATATTCTTACAAAGACTCAAATAATATCATACTTTTTGTTTTCTAAAACCTTTACAGCAAGGGAAAAGTGTTCCGTTTTTACCATAATATAATCAGTGTTATATGTAGAAAAAACAAAAACTGAAATATTATTAGTTTTTAAAATTTCTAAAATTGGAGATAGGATACCAACGAGGCTAAAATTAAGAATTTCGTCTATTTTTATACATTTCCAACCATTATTTATTTCAAAATCTCTTATTTTATTTTGTGGAATACTTTCAGAAGGCACAATCAATGATATTTCATCAAAGGTTTTTGTTATTGAGAAAAAAGACGCTTGATAAATCCAATCAGGAATTTCTTTTACTTTTAAAATAGAAAATTCTGTTTCTAAAATTTTAAGTTTCATTGTATTCTATCCTTTCAAAAGTTTTATCATAATTCCATTATTTGATTTTTTTACTTAATTCTAAGCTTTCAGAAATAATATTTTTTGCAAATTGTAAATTTCCATAAGTTTGAATATAGGATTCTGTCATTTTTTCGACTCTATTTACCAAAATCATTATCATTCCAATTGCAAACTCTGGATTTTGCTTTATATATTCTATAAGTTGCTCTTTTTTGTGCATTTCGATAACTTTAGTATCAGTATCAGCGATTACCGTCGCAGTTCGCGGTTTATCAAAGAGTAAAGCACTTTCGCCAACAAAATCACCATTTTTGAGTATTGCAACCTCAACTTTTTGCTTTGTAGTATTATCTGTCATAAGAATCTTAACTCGCCCTTCAACAATAATATACATTGATTTATCTTCATCGTTTTCTTTAATTAAATATTCACCTTTATAAAAAACTTTAGGCTCTAAACTCATAAATCACCTCTAATTTTATCATTAATATTAAATTTCGGATTTTTCTTTAGAATTATTAAATATTAAGGCTAATTTGTTAAAAATACTCATATCATAAAAAATTGTATATATTTTAAAATACTAACAAATAATTAACAATTTTTTTATCAAAAATTAGCTAATATATATTAAATTCTAACAAAAAAATGAGGTGGATTTTGAACGAAAAATATATAAATGCAGTTTTAGATTATTTTAATAGTTTGAAAATAAAAAGTAGAATAATTATTGGTTTTGCAGTAGTAATATTTTTACTTCTTATATTTTCTCTTTTGATTATATGGACTATTAATAGTCTTTCTAAAGCACAAAAATTAACAGAATATTCTTTAAGAGCGGTAAATAATCTTAGAATGGCAAGGTTAAATGAAAAAGACTTTTTTGACACCAAAGACTTAAAATTTGCACAAAAAAATAAAAAAAATATGATGTTATTCAATGAAAATTTAAAAAAATTAATTAATATTGATAAAAAAAAAGAATTTGAATCAAAAATCAATATTTTATTAAAACTTGGAGAATACTATTCTGAAAATTTTAATAAAATTATTGTTTTAATGAAGAAAAAAGGTTTAAATAAAAATCAAGGCATTTTTGAAGAAGTAAAAAAATATTATTCTATTATAGAAACAAAAATTACTCAACCTGAATTATTATTGTCTTTTGCTAAATTAGATAAATATTTTAGCATATACTTGCAAAACAAAAATCAAACTATGATAAATTTATTTTCTTTGGAAAGTCAAAATTTTGAAGAACTTCTAAAAAAATACAAATATGATGAAAATTTTTATAATGAATTTAATTATTACAAAAATGATTTTTATGGAATTTTATCTTTTGATAATCAAATAGATGGAGCAATCGAAGAATTTGTTTCTTATATAAATAGAATTGAGCCAGAAATTGAAAATTATACTATTTATATAAATAATTTAGTAAATTTTGCCAAAATTAGAGGTTTTATCATATCAATACTAATGATTTTACTATTAATTAGTATGGTTATAGTAGTAAGCGTTATTACTACTAAAGGCATAACAAAACCAATAAATACAATTTCTTATTCTACTCATTCTATAAAAGGAGTTACTGCAAATCTTTCAAAAATAGTCGAAAAAAATGTAGGACAAAGTTTGGTTTTAATAAAAAATATCGAAAAAGTAAACAATCTAATTGATAATCAATCAAATTGTTTGGGAGAATCATCTCAATATATTATTGATTTCACAAATAATTTAAAAGAAATAGCAGAAATTGCCCATAATAAAAAGAAAAACTTGGAAATTATCACAGATAAAGTCCATAATTCAAAAGAACAAATTGAAAAACTTGTTAAATTTGTCAAAATGATAAAAGAAAATTCGAGTATCATGCTTGAAACTGCTACTATAATTTCTAAAGTTGCAGATCAAACTAAAGTTTTGGCTGTTAATTCTGGAATTGAAGCTTCAAACGCAGGCGATTATGGACGTGTTTTAAAAATAGTAGCAAAAGAAATTAAAAATCTTTCTGAAAAAACAAGTCAAAATGCAAACTATATTTCTGAAAATATAAATAAAAATTTAAGATTAATAGAAAATTCTGCAAATCAAGGAGATTATATTCTACAAAATTTTTTAAATTTAGTCATAGAAATTGAAAATACAGCGATTTCAACTGTTGAAATTATAAATAAAATAGAAACAATTTCTAACAATACAAATTTTGTTATGAATTACATAAAAAATCTTATAAATATTACCGATACGGTAAGAAATTCAAGTAATCATATAAAAACTATGGCTAATGGAATAAATGACAATATTTTAAAACTAATTGATGTAAAATCAGATACAAATGAAGCGGTAAATAACATTATCGAAGGCATAAACCAATTAACTGATACAGATGAAAAAAGAGCATAAAATTAAAACTATATCATCACCTTTTGTAATCACACATACCTTTTTGATAAAAAAAAAGTATTTGTTAACCATATTCATTTTCTTCAATAAAATTTTTTTGTTAAATTTAATTCGATATTTATGTCAATAATTATAAACAAATTTTTAAATTACTAAACCAATTTAGGCTTAGTAATCTAAATTTAAAATATATGGGTTGCAAAAAAAATTATGAGACTTGGGTTTGGATTTGGGTTTGGATTGAGTCTGTCCCAGTGACAGACCCAGTAATAGAACATTTTTTTATATAATTTTGTCAATATATTAATATTATTAACGAATTTCAGATATTTATTAACTTATTTAATGTTTTTAACAATTATTTATTAAAAAAGGCAACTTACTTATGATATAATTAGGTTATATATATATATTTGGTGTAATTATAATTATTGGTGTATAAAAAATGAATTTTTTGCTCTGTCCCAAAGGGACGGAGCAAATAGCAGTTCTACTTTTTATATCACTAATTTTCTCAAAAAAATATCAATATTTCTCTCAAATTTTGTAACAAATCCACAAAAAAAACTCCTTTAATTATATATAAACTATTTAATAAAGGAAGTTTTTATGCGACAACCAAGAAAATTAAAACCAGACGCTACCTATCACATTACAGCAACAATTAACAAATTTGATAATATTTTTGATAAAGACGATATTAAAGATATGTTTTTACAAGTAATAAATGAGGCTAACATCAAATATAAATTTGAATTAACTAATTTTTGTATAATTAGAAATCACATTGAATTCATCCTAAAACCACTAAAAGAGAGCCTATCTAAGATAATGCAGTGGATTTTAAGCGTTTTTGCGATGCGTTACAACCATAAACACGGAATAAAAGGACATGTTTGGTACGATAGATTTAAGAGTCGGATCATAGAAACAATCGAAGAAATTGAAACATCATTTAAATCAATATCACAAAGACCAGTTGAAGAAAAACTTGCAAAAAAAGCCTCTGAGTATGAATATTGTGGAATATCATTAATAATTAAAGGAATATTTGATTTAATCAAAAAACCACCGCAAAATTTGTTGGAATTGGCGTTTAATTATTAGTTTTTTACTAAATTAAAATTATATTTTTATCATCATCATTATTTTTTGTTTCATTCCTCAAAATAAATCCATTATAAATATTTGTTAAATTAATCAAAATAAGAAATTTTATGTTAAAATTAACTATTTAATTTTCTTATATATTATATTTGATAAATTTTTTACTATTTTTAATTAGTTTATATTATAAATATAATAAAAACTCTAATTTTTACATAAAAGCTTCTTGGTCTGTCCCTTTGGGACAGACCCAAAAAAACATAATTTTTCTATCACACTTTAATTATTTAAAAATTTATATATAAAGGCGAGTATCAAATTACATTTATTATAAATTTTAATAAATATCGCTAAAATCAGTTAATAGTTGGTATAATATTAATTTTGGATTTTTTCTTAGGATTATAAATATCAAGCCTAATTTGTTAAAATTACTAAAAGGCTTGACTAAAAATTACATTTACAGAAATTTAACAAGCCATAATTAATTCTTCGGTAAAGCTAAAAAAAGAAATTCTATCATAAGAATTTTTTGCAACTTTTTTTAAGATTGCGAGTTGCTCTGATATATTATCTTGACTGAGTTTTTTATCAGATGGATGAATTTCTATTATTGCTGCACTAACAGAAAGTAAAACAAATTTCTTTTTTAGTCCATTTCTATCTGCCGAGATATAATAACCTTTCTCTAAATCTTCTTTTGGATAGAATGAAGAAACTCCATCAATAAATTTTTCTATTATAGTTTTTGTTTCAAAAATTATTTCATTAGGATTTTTTTTTGATTTTTCTAGTCCAACAAAAAAATCATCGCCTCCGATATGTCCAATAAAAATATGAGATTTAAAAAATTCTTTTTTAAGAATATCAGCAAACATCATTATTGCTCTGTCACCTTGTCTAAACCCAAATTTATCGTTAAATGGTTTAAAATTATCAAAGTCAAAGTATATAAAATAGTTATAACATTCTTTTTGTTCTAAACTATCAAGTATGTACTGATTAATAAGAATATTTCCTGGTAATTTTGTCAATGGATTAGTTTCTCTTGCATATGAAAGGTTTTTTTCATTTAGTATGTTTAAAAGAGATTTTGCATTTAAAAAACCAGAATATTTCATATTTTCAGTAATAATAACACCTTCTGAGTCTGAATTATTTACAAATATTTCGAGTATTTTATCCTGAGAAGTTTTAATATCAACAATTGGACACTCATTAACAAATGTATTTAGAGATTTTATCACAGACTTATTAGAAAGAATATCTTTCCCATAAGGAGAATAAACATATTTTTTAATATTTCTTTCGTGAATAATCCCAAGAGGAAAACCTTGATTATCCACAACTGGAAAAAAATTATATGAAAGTTTATCATGAAATTTTTCAAATAAAATTTTTATATTATCATTTACATTTATTGTATCAAGTTTAATAATTTGTTTTAGAATAAGGTGTTCGTCTGTTAAAATTTTTCTTTTATTCTTAGACTCAAGGTTTTTAATATCTTCGTAAACATATTTTAACTTAGACAAATCAAGAGTTGGTTTTTCTACATAATACCCCTGAATTAAATCGAAACCAAGTTCTTTACAAGTAGCAAATTCCTTTTCTGTTTCGATCCCCTCAGCAATTACAATAACTCCAAGTATTTTTGCAAGATTAACTATGTGAGAACAGAAGGATTTTTTCTTTATATCATTATTTATATCAGTGATTAAAAATCTATCAAATTTCAAAAAATCTGGCTCTGAATAATAAAATAATTCAAATCCAGCAAAACCAGACCCAAAATCATCCAATGCTACTTTTATACCACGTTCTTTGAGTTTATTTAAAAAAAATTTTAGTGTTTTTATACAATTTATTTGATATTTTTCATTTAACTCAAAACAAACCTGTTCATTACTTAATGAATATTTTTCTAATATAGCTTCTGTTTCTCCAATTCTATACTCTTGCATTTCGAGAATACGAGGATCATAGTTATAAAAAAGTTTTATTTTTTTATAAAAGTCAATATCTGTAAATTTTTTAATTACTTTTTTTCTTAACTCTATATCAACATAAAATATCAACTTTTCCTTATAAGCCAAATCAAAAAATTCATTTATTGCATTAAAACCCAAGTTTTCTGTATTTCTAATTAAAGCTTCTACTGCAAATGTAACTCCTGTCAATGGATTTATAATTGGTTGAAATGCAAAGTCAACTACATCTATCATTTTTTGCCATTTTTCAGAAATCATAATATGCCTCCGTACCTTTTCCTTTAGATGTTACTGAAACTTTAGATTTTTTGCCTAATTAAAAATAGGATATTTAAGTTAATAATTTATTAAGAAAATATGAATGTTTTGTTAAGAAAAGAGTTATAGATAAATTTTAAAATAGCAAAAAAATCAATGTTTTAATAAAAGAAATCTTTAGATAAATTAGATATGTTTTTTTTATCTGATAAAACGCCCCACGAAAAATTTAT
>MIAN01000230.1 GCA_001829125.1 Spirochaetes bacterium GWB1_27_13
TCGGTGGTGGTACAACAGAAATTTCTGTTATTTCACTTGGTGGTATGGTTATATCAAACGCTATTAGAATTGGTGGCGATGAGTTTGACGAAGCTATTATTAAACATGTAAAATTAGTTCATAACTTAATAATTGGTGAGTCAACAGCAGAAGAAGTCAAGATTAAAATTGGCAATGCTTATCCAGAACGTGATGTAAAAAAAATAGAGATCAAAGGTAGAGATGCGATAAGTGGTCTTCCAAAAGTATTGGAGATGGACTCTGTTGAAATTAGAGAGGCTTTACAAGAACCTATTAACATTATTATAGAAGAAATTAAAAAGACACTCGATCAGACTCCTCCAGAACTTGCAGCTGATATTGTTGAAAGAGGAATAGTTTTATCTGGCGGTGGTGCTTTACTTACAGGTCTTAGCAAATTGATCTGTCAACAAACAGGTGTTCCTGTAATTATTGCAGAAAATCCATTGCTTTGTGTTGCTTTGGGTGCTGGAAAATTTTTAGAACAATTAAAAAGTTAAATATAGATGTTTTCATTTAAAAATTTTTTAGCTAAACACAAAAAATTAGTAGTTTTTATTTCATTATCAGTTATTTCGTTTTTTTTAATGGTAATTACTAATAAAACAGCATCATTTACAGCTCGTAAAGTTGTTTTTTCTATTATTTATCCATTTCAATTTACTTTTAGTGCGACTGGAGATTTTGTTAAAAACACTTTTAATTCAATCTCCGAGCTAAAAAAGCTGAAGGAAGAACTTAATAGGTCACAAAAAGAATTAGAACAGTTTAGAAAGATAATAATTGATTTTAATGAACTTAATAATGAAAATAATAATTTAAAGAAATTACTTGAATTAAAACAAAGTGTTGTTTATGACTCAACTGCAGCAGAGATAATAGGACGAGACCCTCAAAGGCTTTGCGATGTACTAATAATAAATAGAGGCAGTACTTCTGGGATAAAAGAAAATATGCCTGTTATTAGTTATTCTACTGGAAAAAAAATATTAGTTGGAAAAATTGTAGAAGTTACTCCTTTTGCTTCAAAAGTTTTATCGATAAATAATATAAATTTTTCTTGCGGTGCATTAATTGTTAGAAATAGGGTGCATTGTATAGTTCAAGGTAATAATGAAACTCCCGGCGTTGTTAAACTTTTGTATATTCCAAAACAATATGTGATTTCTGATCAGGGGATGGATTTTGTTTATACTTCTGGGGATTCTGTAATTTTTCCACAAGGACTTGAAATAGGTAAAATCATCAAAATAAATCCTTCTGCAAGGTATGAAGTTTTTAACGAGGGGTTAGTTCAAATATCTGTTGACCTATCAAAACTCGAATATGTTTTAGTTTTAAAAGTAGATGTACAAAAAGATAATTATAAGATTTTGGAGTTGCCAAATTGATAAAGAAAGTAATTATTAATTTTTTAATTATAGCCGCTATTATTGCTCTAAGTTATACGAAATTGATAAATTTTATTGGAATATACAATGTAATTCCAGATATTCTTTTAATTTTGGTAGTTTTTAATGGGTTGTTTTTTGGTTCTATGTTTGGAATGGTTTTTGGGTTTTGTGCAGGACTTGCTTATGATTTTTCGACATACCCACTAATTGGTTTTTATGCACTGATATATTTAATAATAGGAGTTTCTACTTCTGTTCCAGAAAAAAAAATTGATATAGAACATTTTTTTGTGACGGTGGTTTTACTTTTTATATTTTTTATATTAAAAGCCTTACTTTTCTTGGTTATTGGCTCTATTTTTCTGAAACCTCAAGAAATTTACTATTATTTTAAAGACGTTTTTGTGATCCAACTTTTATATACTATTGGATTATCTTTTCCCATTTTTTTAATATACAAAAAAATAGCCAGTATTAATAGAAAGACAGAAAAAAGATGAGTGATTCTTCAATTGTAAAGCCTGGACAACAAAAAGGGTTTAAAATAAGAGTATATATTTTCTTTGCTATTATAATCTTTATATTGTTGGCTTTGTTTCTCAAAATCGGATATATTCAAATAATAAAAAATCCAGTTTTTAAACAACAATCAGAAACTTATAGAGAACGCATTATCAGAATCCCACCAATTAGAGGTAAAATATTCTCAGCAGATGAACAAGTGTTAGCTTCAAATAACATTTCGTATAATCTTTATATTAGCCCAAAAGAATTAGCAAAAGACCCTGAAATAAGACAATCTGCTTTATTATATCTTGGCAAAGTATTAAATTACGATTATCTTGATTTAGAAAAACTAATAAAAAATAATCTAAAATCAGGTAGGGACATACTTCTTGCTGAAAATATTCCATTTATAACATTTATAAAAATTAAAGAAAATCTTGAGAATATGGCTGGAATAATGGTAAAAGAGATATTAATAAGAGATTATCCAAATAAAAAGACTTTATCACATGTTCTTGGTTATATCGCACCTATTGATTCAAATGAATTCTCAATATTAAAAAAAGAAGGGTATCAAAATACTGATTTGATTGGAAAAAATGGTATAGAAAAAGGTTATGAAAAAGAGTTGAGAGGCATTGAAGGTAGAAAAGTCTATGAAATAGATGCGAGAATGAAAGTTCAAAAAGAAATTTCTGAAAAAGAAGTTAAGCCACAACCTGGTAATGAACTTGTGTTAACAATAGATTTAAAATTACAAAAAACGGTTGAAGATATTCTTGCAAATAGAATTGGCTCCATTGTTGTGTTAAAACCACAGACTGGTGAAATTCTTGCAATGGCGAGTTTCCCAAATTATGATCCAAATATCTATATTCTTCAGTCCGATGAGAATGATGAAATGAAAAGACAAATCGCTTTGGATACAAGAGGAACTCCTCTTATAAATAGGGCTATTCAATCAGTTTATCCTCCGGGTTCTGTTTTTAAATTAGTTACTGGTTCTGCAATACTTCAGGAAAATATTGTTTCTACTGAAAAAGAATATTTTTGTGCGGGTCTTTATAGGATTAATAACGAAACTTTTGGTTGTTGGGTTAGACCTGGTCAACACGGTTGGCAAAATCTTTCTGAAGCAATAATGAACTCGTGTGATGTTTATTTTTATAATACAGGTTTAATAGTAGGCATAGATAGAATAAGTAAATATGCAAATCTTTATGGCTTTGGTAAGGCACTCGGTCTGGATATTTCTTTTGAGTCAACAGGATTAATCCCTTCCAAACAATGGAAAAAAAGTATTGGGCAAATCTGGTACGATGGAGATACGCTAAACTCTGTAATTGGTCAGGGAGATGTTAAAGTTACTGTTTTACAGGTTGCTAATTTTATGGCTGCTATTTGCAATAAAGGCTATGCTTTTAGACCGCATTTAGTTAAACAGATTAGGTCTTCTGTAGATGGAACGGTTATGAAAGAAGCAATACCAGAAAAAATAATTAATTTAGAGTTTGATGAGAATGTTTTTGATTACATTCATTATTCATTAAGAAGGGTAACCAGTGAGGGTACGGCTGGAAGGGCGTTTGCAAGTAATTTTGCAAGTAATAAATTAAAATTCGCAGGAAAAACAGGTACAGCCGAAGTTGGTATGGGGCAAAAAAAGCAAACTCACTCATGGTTTGCAGGCTTTGGACCTGTTGATACACCTTTAGATCAACAAATCGCAGTTGTTGTGCTTTGTGAATACGAAAATGGAAGTTTCCTAAGATTTGCAGCTCCTATTGCCAGTATGGTTTTTAGTGCTTATTATAATAAAGAAGATTACTTAACTACTGCAAAAAGATTGTGGTATCCTATAAAGGATAGTTATGCGGAGTAATCTAGTGGTTTATAAATAATTCTATACAAACAATTAATAATTTTAGTGATAGATATTAAAACCTGTTACCACAAAGAACACAAAAATTTGGAGAGAATTTAAATAAAACAAGAATGTTTTGAAATTTATTAATAGTTTTCATTAAGATTCTCTATTTTTTTTGTATTTCTTTCGTGGTTTTACTAATCTTAGTTATCGCCAAAATCTATTAATGGTTATAAAATGTTTCTTATTAATATTTTCGTTTCTGTTGTCATCAATTTTTTCATGAGAGATTTGATTAATATTTTTTTTAAATAGTTAAATTAAAGCGTGTTGTAATTTATCTTCTATTAAGTCTATATCTTCACAAAAATTCTTAATATCTGATTTAACTTTATAATATTCACCTATACAAATCTGTTTTTCGCTTATAGTCTTGTTAGATTCAACTTTTAGAGTTAAAACAGCAAGTTCTTTATGAAAATCAGCATTAAATTTCTTATCGAGATTGAGAGAATAACAAATTCTACCAAATTGTGGATGATAAAAATTCGTTTTTTCGACGAGTGGAAGAATATTTAACCAATTTTTATCTGACTCAACCCAATTGTATAGATTATTAAAAACAATCTCAAGTTGTTTCTTATTTGAAAGAATGTCATTATCAATCGAACAAGCATTATTTAAGTTACTCATAGTTCTCCTGTTTTTATTAAATCTGATAATTTTATATCGGGATGATGATATTGATTATTTAGAATTTTTATTTTACCAAATAATATTGCATTTTTTGGACACCAATGAATACATCCAAAACAATCGGCACATTTAGAATTAAATTTTATTTTTTCGTCTGTAAAAGTTATATTTTTTGTAGGACAAAAGTTTACACAAATGGTACATTTATTGCATAAATTTTCTGATACTGATTTTTTATGGTATCTAAAGTATAATTTCATAACCAAAATCATAATTTTTTTTGTCATACTAATTTTAAAATTATTTTTTTTAACAAGTGTAATGTCTTTTTTATTGTTAATTGTTTCTATTATGTAAGGAATCATCTGTTTTTGGTTCTCAAACATTGCTTTTTTTTGTTCGTCTGTTGTGGAATACACGATACTATTATCTGGCATTTTTAATACAAAATTAGCATTGAGTTTAGAATCTTTATTTTTTAATATTTTATCCATTGTGTGAATAGCAATACCTTCATCATCACCACAATTTGCTACAGAAAAAATATAGGTATTATTTTTTATATTTAAATTCAATACAAAATCATAAACAATTTTTGGTATATCTAAAAAATAAACTGGGTAAACAAAGCCAATTATATCAAAATCATTTAAATTTCCAACAATTTCGTTTGTAGTACTATTAATTTTAATTAATTTAGCATTTTTTAAACCAATAGAAATATCTTTTGCTATCTTTAAAGAATTTCCAGTACCAGAAAAATAAAAAATTACACTTTTCATTAATACCCCAAATTCACTTTTTGTTTTAATAATTTAGAAGTATAACAAAAAAATTTAATTTTGTCAAAAATTAATCTTACTTTTTTTAAATTTTTTTTCAAAAAAGTAACACGTTTTTTAATAAAAACTTAGATTTTTACCATATATTAATTATTCTACAAAGATTGAAGTCTTAAATAATTTAAATGCTTTAATTGATAAATTATATTCTAAAACATTTCTTAAATATTACAAGAAATTTTATTTTTTTTCTCAAAACTTTGACAAACCAATAAATTTTGTTTATATTAAAAAACTATGAAAATTGCACTATTAACGAATTTTATTACACCTTATAGACTTCCTCTGTACAAAGAAATTTCAAAAAGGGTAGAAAAACTTAAAATTTTTCTTTCTACTCCGATGGAAGATAATAGAAATTGGAAACCAGAATGGGACGATTTGGATGTTACAGTCCAAAAAAATATAACAATTAAAAAAAATTGGAAACATTCTCACGGTTTTAAAGATAATCTTTATATTCATATACCTTACGATACTTTATTTTTGTTAAAAAAATATAAACCAGATGTAATTATTAGCTCAGAAATGGGTGCAAGGACAATACAAGCCTCACTTTACAAAATATTCAATCCAAAATGTAAACTAATTATATGGGCAACCCTTTCTGAATATAGCGAACTTGGAAGAGGAAAACTGAGAGGCATTATAAGAAAAAAACTTTTACCTTCTGCCGATGCTTTTTTAGCAAATGGTCAAAGTGGTAAAAGATATATAAATAAATTTGGTATAGATGACAAAAAAATTTTTTTTGCACCTTACACTACTGATATTAAAGAATTTTTGGATATTCCACAAGAAAAAGATGAAAAAACAGCGAATACACTGCTTTTTGTTGGTCAAATAGTTGAAAGAAAGGGTTTATTACAGTTTTTTGATGTTTTAAAAACATGGGGTGATGCAAATCCAGATAAAAAAGTAAATTTTATAATTGGTGGAGATGGTCGGGAAAAAAATACGTTAGAAAATTATAGTTTACCACAAAATATAAAACTCGAGTTTTTGGGTAACATAGATTTCAAGAAACTCCCTGAAGTTTACAAAAGGGCGGGGATTTTTGTTTTTCCGAGTCTTTTGGATGAATGGGGACTTGTTGTTAATGAGGCATTAGCATCTGGCTTACCCGTTTTGGGAAGTCTTTATAGCCAATCTGTTGAAGAACTTATACAAGATGGAATTAATGGGTTTACATTCCATCCTGATAAAAAAGATGAAATTTATTATGCGTTGGATAAGGCTTTATCTGTGGATCAACAAAAACTTAAAGAAATGAGAGATAAAGCAAGAAAAACAATTGATTTTTTAACAATTGAATATGTTACAGATAATATAATTAAAGCAATTGATTTTGTAACTAAAAAATAAAAATTTTTCCCGTTTTTGATATAAAAAATAGGATTTTTACCATAATTAATCATCCTCCAACAATTAAAAGGGAAATAAATTCAATATTACTGGAGAGATTTATGCTTTTTGATTATCTAAAAAACAACATTCTAATTACTGATGGTGGAATGGGGACTTATTACTATGAACTTACTGGAAATGACAACGATATAATTGAACTTGCCAACCTAACCAATCCTCAAATAATAGAAAAGATTCACAGTGATTATATAAAAGCTGGTGCTAAACTTGTTAGGACGAATACTTTTTCGGCAAATACTCAGACTTTAGAAATAACAAAGCAAAAACTAAAACAAATTATTGATAGTGCCTATTCTATTGCTAAAAAAGCAAGTCAAAATAATGCTTTTATTGCAGCAAATATGGGTCCAATACCAGAAAACTATAATCCAACCGAATTTTTGGATATTTTAGATGAATACTATTTTATAATAGATTGTTTTATCGAAAATGGAGCAACTATTTTTAATTTTGAGACATTTAGTGACACAAATCATCTAAAAGAAATTTCATCTTACATAAAACAAAAAAATCCAGATATTTTTATAATAACAAGTTTTACTTTTAATATTGATGGAGAAACTCGAAAGGGTATAACAATTGAGAATATTTTTAATACTATTTGTAATATTAATACAATAGATGTTTTTGGTTTAAATTGTGGAATAGGACCGACACATTTATATAATATTCTAAAAAAGCTTGATACTTCAAAAAAAATAATATCTGCATTACCAAACGCAGGGTATCCAGAAGTAATAAATGAAAGAACTATATATAGACATAATGAGTCATATTTTGCAGAAAAAATTATAGAAATAAGAAATATTGGTGTAAAAATAATTGGTGGTTGTTGCGGTACAAATCCAGAGCATATAAAAAAAATTACAAAAAAATTAGACACAGAGGAAAAAAAATTCCAAACAATAATTAAAGCTACTGAAGAAATAATTTTAAAACAAGAAACAAAAATTGTTGAAAATAAATTTTATCAAAAACTAAAACTCAATCAATTTGCAATTGCAGTAGAATTAGACCCACCAACAAAAGCGGATTTCTTGAGCATAGAAAAAGGAGCTAAACAACTTGCTAATAATTCTAATGTTGATATTGTAACAGTTGCAGACTCCCCATCTGGGCGTGTTAGACTTAACTCTATGATAATAGCATCAAAAATTAAAAGAGAGTGCGGTATTGACACAATGCCTCATATTTGTTGTAGAGATCGCAATATAATTAGCCTAAAATCAGATATAATGGCTGGTTATCTGGAAAATATAAGGAATATTCTTGCAATTACAGGCGACCCTATACCAAAAGAAGAAAAAAATGAGATAAAAAGTGTGTTTAATTGTAATTCTTTTACCCTGATGAGTCTAATTACAGAATTAAATAAAAATGAGTTTATCAATGATCCTGTTTTAATAGGTGGAGCATTAAGTGTTACATTTAAAAATCCAGATGTTGTAATGAATCGAATTAAGAAAAAAATTGAC
>MIAN01000231.1 GCA_001829125.1 Spirochaetes bacterium GWB1_27_13
TAGTGCAACAGAAGTTACTGTATCATCAGTTTTTGCAGACGGTACTGTATTAAGAGATGCTTATACAGGTACAGAAGCAACTGTTGTTAATGGAAAAGTAACATTTACACCAGATGCTAATGGGGTTATATTAATAGAAAAGAAATAAAATTCCCCCTGTATCTTTGGAATTAAAGATAGTGGTTGGAGTTCATCCCCCTTTGGTAAAGGGGGAGATTCCCCCTGTGTTGGTTGGAATTAAAGATAGCGGTTGGAGTTCGTCCCCCTTTGGTAAAGGGGGAGATTTTTCTTACTAAAAAAAAATAAATTTCAAAAAAATTAATCTCCCTTTAGTAAAGGGGGTGAATTCCCTTAGTCTATCTAAAAAATGTAGAATTTAGGGGGAATTTCTCCTGTTATTATAGAAAAAAAATCATATTTAGTCATTTTTGAATTATAAAGAGGTAAGTTATGAAGACTTATTTAAAAATTTTAGGTTTGTTTTTATTGGTTTTATTTATGTTTGGTTGTAATATTCCATCTATAAATAAGATTGATAAAGAAGAAAAACATTCTACCTTAAATATAAATATCTCTGGTAAAAGAGGGTGGAATATTGCCAAATATACAGTTGAGGCAAAAAAAGATCAAGCACTTATAAATAAAGAATTTTTTACTAATGATACAATGTCGCTAACTTTAGCCGTTGGTTTGTGGGAAATAACAGTTTATGCTAAGGATACTAGCGATAATATTTTGTATTCTGGGAAATCAAGTGTTAATTTGACAGAGCAGGGTGTGGAAGTTACTATTATTTTACTACAAAATGCTGGTAACTGTAAATTAACGATAAATAATGAAGCAAATTATACTATTGTGTCTGGAAAACCAGGATTCTTACAAAAAATAACGGCAACTGCTAAAAGAGATGGGTTTACAGATATAGTTAAAGAAATAAACAACTTTGGAGACTCAATTGTTTTTACTGATTTGGTAAGTGGTGATTGGGACTTTGTGCTTGAAGGTAAAGCGTTAAAGTTAAATGCCAATTATTCTCAAGTTGCAAATGAATATGAGACTTATTTGAGTACAACTGTAAAAAAAACAGTAAATTCTGGTAAAATCAATAATTATGTCGTAGGTATTCAAAATCAGGTTAAAGTAACTCCAGTAATTGCCTCAGTTCCATCAGGAAGCGTTATTTCTGGTACTACTATTAGTCTAAGTTGTGACACAGCAACTACTTCTATAAAGTACCAAAAGAATACTGATACAACAGCAGATTATTCTACTCCTATTAGTATTACTGGTAATGCAGGTGATGTGATTAAACTCAAAGTTTATGCTTTAAAGGATGGAATGGTAAATTCTAGCATAAACGAGCTAACTTATCAGATTGTTGCAAATACAGTTACTCCAGACCCACAAATTAGCCCAATTGGTGGCACTTATCAAACAAGTGTAAATGTTACTCTAAGTTGTACAGATACTGCTGCTGTTATTTATTACACAACTGATAATTCGACACCGACTGAGAGTTCGACTCAATACTCTAGTGCTATAACGATAAATGCTACAACAACAATTAAGGCTTTGGCAAAATCAACTGGCAAATTGGCATCGCAAGTTGTGAGTGAGACTTATACAATTGCAAGTACAAAGGTTAGTACACCAGTAATTTTACCAGTGTCTGGCGATTATGATACATCAACAGATTTTACTATAATATCTGGTACAACAGGTGCTGATATTTATTATACAACTAATGGGGATACACCAACAAAAGATTCTACAAAATACACTGGCGGTTTTAAACTAACAAAGGGTACAAAAACAATCAAAGCAATTGCTTCTAAAGATGGTTTTATTGACTCAGATGTAAAATCCGAAAGTTACAATATAACAGATGTATTTAGTGGAATAATAATCTATATAGAAAAACCAGATGGTTGGTCAAATGTTTGGATTTGGTATGATAAAGATAGTAATGCAGTGTGGGAAACCACAGCATTAGCAAGCCCTCCAGGTGACATGGTTAATTATAGAACTGGCTGGTACAAAAAAGAAATTGCTAATACAGCAAGTGTAACATTCTTATTTAATGACGGAACTTGGGTTAAAAAACTCCAAAATGCAGGTAAAGATTTTGTTGCAACAAAAACAGTTTGGATTAATAAAACTGGTGTTATGCAAGACACTGATCCAATTGCTCCTCAAAAACCAACGATTTCAGGGTTACCTGCTGGTAGTAATTTTTCTACTGCCACTGTGAATGTAACTCTAAGCGTTAGTGGTACAAATATCAGTAAATGCGTTTATACTCTCGATGGTTCAGCTCCTGATACTTCGTTGACTTCGATTAATTTTACTGATAATACAACGATTACAATTGGTAGTGATATGACAACTGACCAAACTAAGACTCTAAAAATGTATGCCCTAAATAATGTCGGCTCTTCATATATAGAATATGTTTTTACAAAAGTAAAACAACAAAATATAATTTCTACAATGAAGCTTGGGGCTATTTATTCGCCTACAAAGACAACATTTAAAATATGGTCGCCAGATTACACTGATGTTAAAGTTAAAGTTGATGGAGTTACTTATACTTGTAGTAAAATTGCTGATTTTGATGGATACACAGATATTTATGCAGTGGATGTTAATGGTGACCTAAAACTTAAAGAATACCAATTTTTGATAAATGGAAAAGCAGTTCGTGATCCTTATGGTGTGATGGTAAAACCTGGTCAAAACATAAATATTGTTATGGATATGGGGAATATTCTACCAGATGGCGGCTGGGCTAGCTTACCAACTCTAACTAATAGAGAAGACTCGATTATTTACGAAATACATGTTAGAGACTTTACAATTGATAGTAGCTCTGGTGTACCGGATGCTAAAAAAGGTAAATTTGGTGGAATGACTTACACAGGTGCGACCTATCAAGGCAAAAAAACTGGTATTGATCACTTAAAAGAACTTGGGGTAACTCATGTTCAAGTTTTACCAGTGTATGATTTTGCAACTGGTATGTATAACTGGGGGTATGACCCTTACAATTATAATGTTCCAGAGGATTTATATTCAGAAACTCCACTCGACTACGAAAATAGAGTCAAAGAGTTTAAGAATATGGTCAACGAATTCCACAAAAACGGAATTAGAGTCGTAATGGATGTTGTTTACAATCACACTTACGGCGATGAAATGTTTAAAGATATTACAACAAAATATTTTGATGGATTAAATCTATCTGGCTGTGGTAACTCTATCGATACTGGTAAACCAATGGTTAGTAGATTCATTAGAGATTCTTTAGAATATTGGATGAAAGAATATAATATTGATGGATTTAGATTTGATTTGGTTGGAATATTCTACTATGATGAATACAAAAAATGGGGTGAATACCTAAACTCTGTTGATCCTACAAGAAATCTACTAATGTACGGTGAGCCTTGGAATGGTTATGCAACAGACCCTAATGAGTCAGGTAAAGTTAGAATGGGTAAATGCCCAGCAATCGCAACAGGTCATGTCGGCGTATTTAATGGAAAATATAGAGAAGACATTAAAGGTAATAATGATGGTACAACAAGAGGCTTTATGTTTAATGGAACAGCAGTTTCTTGGAATGGTGCAATCGCTGTCGGTATGCGTGGCTCTGTCACTGCCGCAAAAACAACAAATGTCTTAGCAAATGATTGGGACTCTATGTTTGCCTACGACCCAGAACAGTCAATAAACTATATCTCTGCCCATGATAATTACTGTTTGTGGGATAAAATTAAACATTCTGGGGAAGATAATGATTATGGTAAACAAGTCCTAAAATTTGGAATGGGAATGATTTTGACGAGTCAAGGTATTCCTTTTATCCACGGTGGCGATGAAATCTTGAGAACAAAAGTTGCAAACGGAATCTGGACTTATGCTCACAATAGCTACAATGCCCCAGACGATTACAATAAAATCAAATGGGACTGGAAAGTCACAAATGAAGCAGTCTTTAATTACCATAGAGACCTAATTGCCCTAAGAAAAGCCCACGCAGGACTCAGATTAACAAATTGGGACGAAATAAAGACTCGAATGAAAACAGAAATGAAAGTAGCCCCAGTTGGAGTAAATGTAGATACCAACAGTAGCCTACCAGATAAAGTGGTAGTTTCATACCTCGACGAAGACAACAACCTAACAAATGGCTATGAACTAGCGGTTGTCTACAACCCCGGATCAAACTTTGATATAACATTACCATCTGGCACTTGGAATAAGATTTTTGATGTGAGTGGTGCTGTAAACAAAACAGACAAAACCTGCGAAGGTACAGCTGTTACTATGTTTAGTAAACAGTAAAGAGTTAAAGCATTCAGTCGAGAGATTGGATGCTTTTTTTTGTTATATTGTCTAATCCTGAGATTATCTAGAATATATATGTCTAAAAATATCAATTTTTTATTTGTTTTCTATATTAATTAACATAATATCTGTTAAATAAATTCGATAATTAATATTTTTTAAAATAATTTTTCTCATATTAATAAAAAAATGTTATTTTGCTATTGATTTTTAATTTTTCTTAATTATAATTAATTATCTAAATAATATAAAAATAATAATTAATGTGAGAATTTGGAGGTTTTTATGACAAAAATACCTAAATTCATTTCAAAAAAAACAAACGAAGAAAAAAAGACTGAATCAGGAAAAGAATCAAATATCTTTCTTACATCTTTAGTTCTTCCAATTTTAGTTGCTTTTCTTACTACTGTACCAACTTCTATTTTAACTAATATAATATCAGCAAAAATTGATAATTCTGACACACTAGTAAATTTTGAATTTTATCATGGTAAAAAAGATGATAACAAAATAATAAACGGAACTAAAGAAAACTTTGAATACTTTTATGAAGAGCAATGGAGAAAATTTGATTATAAAGATGGTAAATATGTAATAGATAGAATCCCCAGAAAAATCAAAAGTTTAAGAATTCGTTCAAGTAAAAGTCACTATATTGAAGAATCTCATAAAATAGAAGGTCATAAAGGCGGAGGAATACAAATAATTTTAACCCCGAATAATTTTGATTACAATATAAAATTGAAAATTAATAATAAAAAAATTTATCCATTAAAAGGTACAATTACTAACCTCTCAACAGGAATAAAATTATATGAAAATATTGATATAACTAATGACAACATAAAGTTACCCCAACAGCCTTATAAAAGCGAAATATTTTTTTATTTTATATCAAATGAAAATTATTACGATGTAACAAAAGACCGTATTTTAGATTCTGATAATAAAGATATTGATTTAGATATTATTGACTTTAAACCAGTAATGATAACTTATAAAATTAGAGTAACGATTGAAACTGAAAATAATGGTATTTATGTAAAATTTGATAATAAGGAGAAGTTCGGACCTTCTAAAGATGGAATTATTGATAATATTGAAATAGAAAGAGAAAAAGAGAAAACATCAACAAAAATTGATTTTTTATATAACGATGAAATACAAGATTCAGATATTAAAAGTCTTATATTTAACAAAGTAAAAGATAAAAAAACAATAGAACAAACTTTAAGTGTTACATATGTTAGAGAAAAATCTAAAAAATAAAGAGGTGTTTTATGAAAAAGAAAATATTTATTTTGTGTATTTTTTTCTGTTTAAATATAGTTATTATATATGCCATAGATGTAAATATTACTGGAAAACTAATAACAGATAATAAAAATATTAAAATAAATAATTTCACACTTAATAATGATAAAATTTTTAAAAACAATCATATTTTATTATCAAATTTTGATTTATCAAAATCAATTATATTAGAAAAGACATCAGGTGTTCAAGGAGAGGTATTAATTGAAAGTATTGAGATAAATAATTCAAATAATAATGAAAATATAATTATTAATAAAATCGATTACATGGAATTTAATATTGGAATTAATGATAATAAAATTAATAAAATACTATTAACCCTTAATGTTCGGGTACTTACAAGTGACGAAAAATTATTAAGACTCTCTACTATAGAAAACAAAGTATTTGATGTAAAATTTTATGGTAATGAAGGAAATGAACTAATTAGAGAAGATAAAACCAATAATAAGGGAGACCTATTTACATATATAGATAAATCATCTTATAGTTATATTGAAATTAATAATAAGAATGAGAATTTGTATAAAATCGAAGAACTAAAAAATATTAATGAAAATATTATAGAAATTAATCCAGTAAAAGTATTTTACTTTATTATTGATGATACTAGTTTTGACTATTTTAATATAAAGTATCAAGGATTCGATAAAGAATATTTTATAGATTGTACCAATGATAAAAATCAAAATTTTAAGATAATTAAAAAAATAAATAATATTTATTTTAATTACAAGAAAAAAGATAATAAAGAAAACTTTATTGAATTTGAACAAGGAAATGAAGATGAAATGGAATATGAATTTGTTATTACTGATAAAAAGAAAATAGAATATCAAATCAATACTAAAACAATGAAATTAAATTCAAATAAAATATCATTAAAAGAAATAAAATTATTAAATGATGACTATTATAAAACTATTATTGAGAGAAAAAATAAAGAAAAAGAAAAAATAATTATTGAAAAAGATGAAATAATTGTCCAAAAAGATTCTATTATTAATAACGAAAAACTAAAAAATAAATATCTGTATCCATCAATTTTTCTTTTTTCAACTAGTGGGGCTTTATTTACCTCTGGTATTACATTAGGTATTATATCACTTGGTCTTTTTTATAATATATATACTACATTTCATGTTAAAGGAGGAGATAGTATGGATAATGGAGCTATTCTTAGAGAAAAAGTTTATTATGAAATGTATAATACTGCAATACCAATTATTGGATTTACAAGTATAGTTTTTTTAGCAATTGCTCCATTAGGTTTCTTTGGTTTTATACCATTTGCTAAGTATTTGAAACATAAGAAAGGAGCAACTTCTATTAGTCCTATAATAAATAAAGACAATTTTGGAGTTATTGTTTCATTTAAAATATAAAAAAGGAGAAAAAAATGAATAAAAATTTTTTGTTTTTTATTTTTGTTTTTGCTGTTTTTTCTTGTGCGAATGATATACAACCAAAAGATAAAGATTTACTTAAAATTGTTGATAATCCAAATCCTCCTCAATTCAAAATAATAGATAGTTCATCTGATAAATTTAAAATAATTGAAATTTCAACATCTACATCCAATGCCAAAATTGAATATACAATAAATAATGCAACTTATTATGGAGATAATAAAATATCTCTGAAAATATTTGAAAATACTATAATAAAAGCTACTGCATTTATTGAAGATAACACCAAAAGATACACAAGTGACTCAAAAGAATTTTCTGTTACAATTGTCGGTATTATTAATCCCCCTCAATTTGAAATAATAGATAATTCGTCTGATGGTGAATATCAATTAATAAAGATTTCGACTTCGAGCCCTAATGCTAAGATTGAATACGAAAAAAAGGTAGATAATTCAACTGATAAAGCAAATGGTGATAATGGATTAACTTTAAAAATATATGGAAACACAACATTAATTGCTACTGCATTTGTTGAAGATAGCGGTAAAAAATATAAAAGTGAAACAAGAGAATTAGTAATTACTATGGATTCTCCATCACCTATTTTTTATATGGATAATGAAATTAATAATGATTATTTAGACATTAGCACACATAAAAGCTTAATTATAAAGAGTAAATTTAACGGAACTATATATTATACAACAGATGATTCAACCCCAGATATTAAGCAAAAAAATAATTTTGGAGAAGGTTTAGTAATTGTTCCTATTAGAAAGAATATAAGAATTAAAGCATTTGTTCATATAATGAATAGAAAAGATAGTAAAATTGTTACAAAAAATATTTCTATAAAAGTACCATCTCCAGATTTCTCAATTGATAGTGATTCAAATTTAGATTATGCCACAAATATTATTCGTAAATTGATAATATCGAGTAAAAATGGAGGAACGATATATTATACAATAAATAATCCAATAACTGCAACTAATGCCTTAAAGAATGGAAATATGGATAAACCAGTTGAAATAGATATAAACAAAAGAATGACTATTAGAGCTTATGTTAAATTGGGAGATATAACAAGCGATACTATA
>MIAN01000232.1 GCA_001829125.1 Spirochaetes bacterium GWB1_27_13
TAGAAATTATAAAAATAATAAAATCAAAATACAAAATAAAACCATAGGATTCTAAAATGATAGGTGATTTACCAGAACTTGATGATTTTTTTTCTGATACTAGTCTATCTTCTAATGGCAAACATAAAAGAGATTTGCCAGATGCTCAATTTGGAGAGCAATTAATTAGTATTTTTATTTCAAAAGAACCAGATAAATGGCTTCCTGCAGAATTTATTGATGTCGCTGTTGCAGGTATTGGAATCCATGTTAGACTGCCAATAATAATTGAGCTTACATCTACTGAGCTAAATAATGTTAAAATAAGATTTGTTAAAAAAAATGAGGATATGGAAGAAATTTTAAAAGAAAGTCAAGTATTAGTAAGATGGCAAGAACAGGATGAAATTTCTGGATACTTAAAATTAGGACTTCATTTTCATGGCGACTTAAAAAATGATTTGGTTTTAGTTGAAATACTTAAAAAATTTAAAGCACTAAAGAGATAATTATGAATTATGGAATTTCTTTAGATATTGATTTTTTATTAAATAATTTATGGGCTTTTGATTTAGAAATAATTAATATAGAAAACCCAATGTACCCTGGCTACCTTAGCGATTATGAGAAATATCAAAAATTTTTCAAATTTAAGGATTTGGCTAAAAATTATAAGGGTAAATTTGTAGTTGACGCTCCTTATATTGATTTAAACCCAGGAAGCCCCGAGCCATTGAATCAAGAAATAACCTATAAAAGAACTATGCAATGTATAGAATTTGCAAAAAAAATTAATGCAAAACATATAATTTTTCTATCAACTTTTCTTTCCAATATAAAAATTGATTTTTATGAAAAAGGATGGATTAGTAATTCTATAAAATTTTGGGATAAAATACTTAACCAAATTGATTATGACATAGAAATATCTCTTTGCAACACTTTTGAGGAATTTCCAGATTATTTATTAGAAATTTCGCAAAATTTAAATAAAAAATTAAATATTTCTTTTGATATTGGACATTTCCTTGTTTATGGCAACATTAGTTTAAAAGAATGGTATAATAAAATTAAAGATTATTTGTCTTTTGTGATACTTCATAGTAATGATGGAGAAAAAGATTTACATTTGAGTATTAGAGAAGGAAATTTATTAAAAAGCGATTTTAGAGAGATAAAGCAAGATATTATGAATTCTAATACTCAAATAATCTTAAAATACTTTGATAAAACTAATTACAAAAAAGATTTACCTATTATTAAAAGCTTTTAAAAAAATTAAGGATGTTTTTTTTGAATATATCTATAATTATCCCAACATTAAATAGATTAGTTGATTTGCAAAAATTTATTAGTTCCTTAGAAGAACAAACTTATTTAGCTAATGAATTAATTATAGTTGATCAAAGCGATAATGATTTGACGAAAGAATTTATAACAAATTATTCTAACTTGCAAAAAAAAATTAATGTTAAATATCTTTATTCTCCTGAAAAATCTTTAACAAAAGCAAGAAATTTTGGGATAAAACATATTGGGGAAAGTTGTGATTTAGTTGCTTTTTTTGATGATGATGTTATACTTAACTCAGATTATTTGAGTGAAATAATTAATTTTTTTGAGAATGATAAGCAAATGGTTTACAAAGCGGCAACTGGCTACATTCAGAGAAAAAAATGGAAAAGTAAAATTAGTTTCTTATTTAAACTATTTTTTCTACAAGAAGAAAAAGATGGTAAGTTTAAAATAAATGGTTTACCAACTTATCCTGAAAATAAAAGTAAAATTTACTCTGTAGAATTTTTTTCTGGGTGTAATATGATTTTTAGAAAAGAAATTTTTAATGAATTTAGTTTTGATAATAGGTTAAAAAAATATTGCTATATGGAAGATGCTGACTTTAGTTTTAGGTTAACAAGAAAATACAAAGGAGTTTTTATACCAACTGCTATTTGTATTCACAATCAGTCCACTATTAATAGACTAAAATTTAAAGAATTGACATCTTTTTTTATACAAAACTATGTTTATTTATTTAAAAAAAATATTAAAAAGACACCTGCGAATATTTTTGCTTTTATTTGGTCTATTTTTGGACTAATTTTTATTTCTTTGTTGACTTTCAAATTTAGAAAGGTCGCAGGATATTTTTCTGGGTTGTTAAAAGTTTTTCTAAAACGAGAAGATTCTTTTGATAGGTAAGTTATGAAAATTTTAATTTTAACAAAATTATTTCCAAATGAGTTTAGTCCTGTTAAAGGAATTTTTAATAAGGCATTTTTGGATTATTTTACAAAAAAAGAAAAAATTAGTGTTACTGTTATAAGCCCAATCCCTCTTTTTAACGATTTTAAGAAAAAAAATAATAAAATTTATTTTCATCCACATAAAACTGAAGAAAAAAATTATACAATATTTTATCCACGCATTTTTAGTTTTGGAAAATTTTTTTTGGGATTTCATTATTATTTTTACTTAAAAAAAATAAAAAAATTCATTTTAAAGAATAATATCAATTTTGACATTATTCATAGTCATTGGCTCTATCCAGATGGTTTTGTTGGTGTGAAACTTGCCAAATCTCTAAATAAAAAAGCAATCGTTCACTGCCATGGAAGCGATATAAATTTTTTACTTTTTGATAAGAGGCTTACAAAACAAAATTATTATACAATTTCAAATTGTGATAAACTTATTGTTGTAAGTAATGCACTAAAAGCTAAAATCATTTCCAAATATCCAGAGTTTGAAAATAAAATTATCGTAATCAATAATGCAATTGATTGTTCTAATTATGATAATTTGGAATATCAAGATTCTTTAAAAAAACTTAACCTTTTGGATGATAAAATTAAAAAAATAGTTCTTGTTGGTAATGTTTGTAAATCTAAGGGTGTTTTTGAGATATTACAAGCTGCAAAAATTTTAAATGAGAAAAAAACTAATTTTAAAATTTATCTTATTGGTAAGCAGTATCCCAATGAGATTGAATTTTTTAAAGATTTTGTTACAAAAAATGATTTGGAAGATAAAATAGAATTTATAGGCGAAGTTAAGCCAGAAACAATAAAATATTGGTTTAATATAGCAGATTTCTCTTTATTGCCTTCACATACCGAAGGTTTTCCATTAGTTATCATAGAATCTTTAGCGAGTGGAACGCCAGTTATTGCATCAAATGTCGGTGGCATCCCAGAAATTATAACTATAGATGAATTTGGCAAAATCATTGAGTCAAAAAACGCAGACCAATTAGCTACAGCTATTTTAGAATTTCTTGATAAAAAGAAAAATAGTGATCTAATAAAACAAAAAGCAAAAAAATTTGATATGAGTATCCAAGCGAATAAAATTATGAGTGAGTATATAACACTGATTAACACAAATTAGTATGGATTACACAGATTACGCTTTCAATATCCATAGAAATTAAATTATATGGCTCAATAATTTATGTTAAAAAGATTTTACTTTTATATTAAATATTTTTGTTTCTGATGCAGAATCTTCGCCTTCCCAACTTCTGTAATATTTAAATGTAATTTTGGTTTCCCCTATTTTCAAACATTTAAATTTCCAGATACCTATTATTGGAGCACCAACAATAAACTCTCCGCTATGAAAATCGAATGTTTTTGAATCAATATTTTTAATTATCGTGTTATCACCAATTGTATAATACCACCAATAGCCAGTTGAGGGATTACCTTCAAGCTCTATTAAATAGTCAGTATTTAAGAATATATCACTAGTATTATCTTCTATTAAAAATGATAAATTAGATTTATAGTTATTATAATTAACGGTTTGACTAATAGTCGTTGTTGTAGAATCTTTAGTTTTTTCATGACAAGAAAATAATACAAATAAAACACCTATTAACAAAAATTTTTTCTTCATTTTTTATCCTGATTCTTCATAAGCTTTGTTCTATTAATATTATATATCTTAAAAAATAAATTTCAACTATTAATGAAATAATAAGTTAAATCTTACACGGAAACAAAGGTATCTACTCATAGTTTCCGCGTAGATGAACGACATTCGCAAATATCATTTTTATACTGAGAATTGTCCAAATTGTCAATATATACCTTAAACGCAGTACTACTATAATCCGTTTTTAAGAAACAAATTGTGTGTAATATCTCACTCTTATTAGATATTGACCATAAAAGCGTTTAAGTATATAATTTTATGGTGTAATTCTTCCTATGTCTCTTGGGAATAAAGATGCTTCTCTAACATTGTTAAAACCAAGCATTTTCATTGTGACTCTTTCAAGACCCATTCCAAGTCCACCGTGAGGAGGCATACCATATTTAAAAATATCAAGGTATGTTTTAAAACTATTCGGATTTCCACCAAAAGCTATAATATTTTTCCTTAATGTTTCATAATCGTTAATTCTTTGACCACCAGTTGTAATTTCAAGTCCTTTATAAAGTAGATCAAATGATCTTGTATAACCCGGAAGTCTTTCGTCCGGCATTGTGTACATAGGTCGTTTTTTAATCGGATAACCAACTATATAAACAAATGGAGAACCAAGCTCTTTATCAGCATAATCACAAACTGCCTTTTCACCTTCTGGAGAAATATCACCATCCATATCTTTAACACCTTTTTTATAGGCAATGTCTAAAGCTTCTAAAAAGTGAATTCGAGGAAAAACTTCAGGGATTACTATATCAACGCCAAATTCTTCTTTTATTTCGTCACCATAGAGTTTTTTTATTTCTGTAAACATATATTTTAATAAGTTTTCTTGCATGTCAATAATATCTTGTTCATCCTTAATAAAACCCATTTCGAGATCCATTGATGTATATTCGCTTAAATGTCTTACAGTATTTGACATTTCTGCCCTAAAAACAGGTCCTACTTCAAAAACTCTTTCAAAACCACTACCAACCATAGTTTGTTTATAAAATTGAGGCGATTGAGCAAGATAAGCAACCCTATCAAAATATTTTAATTCAAAAATATTTGCTCCACCTTCGGTACCAGTTGATATTATTTTAGATGTTTTTATCTCAGAAAAGTCATTTTTTCTTAGATATTCGCCATAAAGTCTAAGAATTTCTGATTGAATCTTAAATACCTTTGAAACTTTAGGAATTCTAACAGAAAGTCCTCTATAATCAAGAAGTGTAGGTAAATTTATATTATTATAATTACCATTTATTGCAATAGGTAAATCACTTGCTGCACTACCAAGAATTTTTAAACTCTGCCCTTTAATTTCAATATTATCATATGGGCTTCTTTCTTCTTTTGTAATTAAACCCTCAACTTCGATTATAGCTTCACAACAAATCTTCTGAGTAACAACGCTTCCTTCAAAAACAATTTGAGTCATTCCACTTCTATCTCTTAAAGCAAAAAACTCTATTCCACCAAGACTATTAATTTTGTGAACAGAACCTTTAATTATTACCTTTTTACCAATATTTTTTGCTAAATTTACGCATAAAGTTCTGTTATTTACATTTTTATCTCTATTTTTGTAAGAATTCGATACTTTTTTTATGTCTTCTTGTGTATATCTTGATGCAGTTTCTGGAATTAAATCATCAATTGATATATTTTCATCTTGTTTTAGTTCTTTTTGCAAGCCTTCGAGTTTTGATAAATCTGGTGCAAAATCTTCTTTTAAATTTGACTCAAAAGCATCACCTATTTGAAATAATAAATCTTCACTCAAAGGTTTACCCATCAATTGTAAACCAATAGGTAGTCCATCGACTTTTCCACAAGGTATAGAAATAGCAGGAATTCCTGCAAGATTTGCTAAAACTGTTGTCACATCCGATAAATACATTTTCATAGGGTCAGTTGAGCTTTCACCGAATTTAAATGCAACATCTGGAGTTGTAGGAGTTGCAACAACATCGTATTTAGAAAAAATGTTTTTCATTTGATCCATAAGATACGCTCTAACTTTTTGTGCCTTTCTATAATACTCATCGTAATAGCCAGATGATAAAACAAAGTTACCAAGTAAAATTCTTTTTTTAACTTCATTACCAAAACCAAAAGAACGAGTAGAATTTAACATTTCGTCATAATTCATTTGTTTTGGGCTTCTAAAACCATATTTAACACCATCATATCTTGAAAGGTTAGAAGCAGCTTCAGCTGTTGCAATAAAATAATAAGTTGAAATTACATATTGAATTGCAGAAAAATCAACTTCTTCAACAGTTGCACCTAAGTCTTTTAAAAGTTTTAATGATTTTTCAAATTGAGATTTTATTTGTGATGAAATCCCTTCTTTAAGTAACTGTGGGAATATTGCTATTTTTAAACCTTTTATACTTTTACCAATATCTTTTGTATAGTCTTTTTTTGGAGCATCAAGTGAGGTAGAATCTTTCTTATCAAATCCAGAAATTACATTTAAAAGCGATGCACAACCAAAAACATCTTTAGAAAACGAACCTATTTGGTCAAGTGAAGAGGCATAAGCAACAAGACCAAATCTTGAAACAAGACCATAAGTTGGTTTTATACCTACAATTCCACAAAAAGAAGCAGGTTGTCTAATAGAGCCCCCTGTATCGCTTCCCAAAGCCAAAACTGCCATATTTGAAGCAATAGCAACAGCAGAACCACCGGATGATCCACCAGGCACTCTTTCCACATCATAAGGATTTTTAGTTTTTTTCATGCTAGAAGTCTCTGAAGTTGACCCCATTGCAAATTCATCCATATTTGTTTTGCCAATTATGATGCCCCCTGCCTCTTTAATTTGAGTAGAAGTTGTTGCATCGAATGCTGGATTATAATTATGTAATATTTTAGAACCACAAGTTGTATTTAAACCGATTGTATGTATATTATCCTTAATTGCCACTGGAATTCCATCAATATCACTCAATTGTGAATTTGATTTCCATCTTTTATCACTTTCCTTTGCTTTATTTATTAATTCACTCCTATTATGGGTAGAAATATAACTTTCTAAAATATTGTCATATTTTTCAATTTGTTCAAAAGCTTCATTAGTTATTTCTTCACAAGAAATTTCTCTTTTTTTGAGTAGAGAAAGAATATCTTTAAATTTTAAATTTATTATCTTTTTCATAAAAATCCTCACATTGATTTACCACAGTTTTTTATTGATTATACAAATTCCACTATTTTTATATTATAAACAAATATTTCAGATTTGTCAGAAGTCATAGACTATAAATTAACGAAATTAAAATAATTTTATTAATTTTAAAAACATATAATTACTTTAATATCTAGTAGTTACATAATCTCAATCAGTGTAATCCGTGACAATCTGATTAATCAGTGTTATATAAAGTGTAATCTGTGTTAATCTTTTTTAATCCGTGCCAATTTGTGTTATAATATATTTCAAAAATTTGATTTTGTCAAAATTTATATAAAAATAATTTCGTAAATATACAATTTGTTTTGTAACCGTTTGTTTAACTGCACCTATTTTGGTAAGTTGTAGATTTTTATTTTTGTTCTGTCAACAAACATAGGTAATAGTTTTTCATAATCAGACTCATTTTGACAATAAGGCACTGACCCACTTCTACTAGGTGAATAATGAAATAATATTATCGGATTTTTTGGTGTCCCACCTCTAAATGCCCACATATAGGATTTTGACTCAGGAGGCTTTCCAGGTTCTTTCAATACCTGTACTGTTGTTTCATCTATTCCTATCAGAAAACTATTCTTTAATTGCTTCTTTAAATAGTTCAAGCAATGGTTTTGTTTTTTCATAAGCCTTTATCGTCCAAGCACACATCAAGGCTCGACTTATGTTAATCCCAAGTCTTGCAAATATTTTTTTTTGTTATTTCTGATACTTTTAATTCTACAAACTCATTTGCTTTTACAACATTTTTTGGAATAATTTTATTCTTCCATTTCGAAAACATGTTCTGATTTAAATTATTATTTCTGCAATATTCCGCTTGACTTATACCTCTTTTATTCCACCTATTTATATGTTCTTCCCAAAATATTTCTTTTGACATAATCATCACTTCTATCTCTTTTTTTTCTGATTATGTCATTTCTTTTCCATATTTCAAGGTGCGGTTAAACGAGCGGTTACTAGATACAATTGCTTTTGTAACAAAGTTTTCACTTTTCATTTTGCCAGTTTTATCGTCTTTAGTAGTTACGAGGCGGGATAACTCCTTATTGGATAGCATTTCTCTAATTTGGTGTTCTATTAAGTCATTATGAACAGCTTCA
>MIAN01000233.1 GCA_001829125.1 Spirochaetes bacterium GWB1_27_13
AGTCTTGGAGAACATATATGGGGCGAATCATTAGATTTATTTACAATGTCAAATTTTATTGATGTTCACATAAAAAATTTAAGAAAAAAAATAGAAGAAAAGACAATTAAAAAATATATCATCACAAAAAGAGGACTTGGATTTATATTAACAGACAAAGGAGAAGATTTATGAAAATAAGAATCAAATTAACTTTGTTTTTTACATTTATTTTTATTTTATTATTCATTATAATATATAGTTATTTATCAAATAGTTTTAAGACTCACATATTTAATACTTCTCAATTTAGAATTGATAGGTTTATAGAAGGTTTTATTGATATGAATAAATTAAAAGAAGTCAAAAATTATGAAGAAATAAAAAATATTAAAATTGATATTCCTCAAAGAAAAAGAAAAGACTCAAATAACGAAGAAAGAAAAGACTTTTTTCCATTTATATGGCTTATAATATATGATAAAGACTTAAATATTATAAATTCTACCAATTTAGCTAAATCATATCCTATAAAGATAAAATATTCTGACCTAAAAAAGAAATATTTTAGAGTTAATTTTGAAAAGATTAATAAAGATGATTTGTTATTATTTAATGATGGAGATATTTCAAGTGCAATTGCAAAATCATACAATTTACATACTAAAGAGAACGAAATATTCTATATTGTAACATTATTTCCATTTAGTAAAGAAAATGACTATATAAAAGAACTTGAACTAATAATAATACGTATATTAGTGTTTTTTATTGTAGTTTTTTTCATTATAGGATATTTTTATGCAAAATATTCTTTAAACCCTATTAATAAAATCCAAAATCAATTAAATAAAATATCTGATGATGATTTATCTAAACGAATTGTTGTAAAAAATAATAATGATGAAGTTGGGGAATTAACAAATAGTATTAACAATTTGTTAAATAGAATCGAAAATGCCTTTTTGATGGAAAAACAATTTGTTTCTGATGTTTCTCATGAATTTAAGACTCCTATTTCTATATTACGATTATCAATAGAAAACTTGATAAATGAGGACTCTTTATCTGACCAAATTCTTGAAAAGCTAGGACAATCTTTAGAAATACTCTATTCAATGGATTTTTTGGTTCAAAAACTATTATATTTATCAAAATTAGAACAAAATATAATACCTTTTAAACAAAATGTTTTTAATTTATCAGAAACAATATCTTTAATAGTAAAAAATCTTGATTTTATTGCTGTTAATAAAAATATTAAAATAACTACTATAATTGATAAAAACATACAAATAAATGGTGATAAAGAACTAATTTATATAGCATTATATAATGTTATTGAAAATTCACTAAAATACACAGAAAAAGGAATAGTTTCAGTGATTGTTACAAAATCTGATAATTTTACAATGATAAATGTAGAAGATAGTGGATGTGGAATCCCTGAAGATAAAATAGATAGAATATTTGATAGATTTTTTAGAGTTGATGAAGCAAGAAAAATTAACGAGGGGTATGGTATTGGTTTAACTATTGTAAAAAGAATAATAGATTTGCATAAAGGTAAAATAAATGTTAAAAGTAATTTGGGATATGGGACAAATTTTGAAATTATACTGGATAGAATGGGGATGCGTTTTTAATTCGTTATTTGAGTTTTCATAGATATTTTTTTATTAATCTAATTAACAATTCGTCGTCTATTGGTTTTGAGATATAGTCATTAAATCCAAACTCTATAATTTTTTCTTTTTCTTCTTTCATAGCTTTTGCAGTAACTGCTATTATAGGAATGTTTTTTCCTTCTTCTATTTTTCGTATTAAAGTAAAAGCATCAAAACCACTCATTTTTGGCATCATAATATCCATTAAAATCATGTCTGGTTTTTCTCTCAAAAATTTTTCTATGACTTCGACTCCATCTTTTGCAAAAATTAAATTATAATAATTTTCTAACATCATTCCAATAGTTATTTGACCAACATACTCATCTTCAGCAATTAATATTTTTTTATTTTTTTTATCGATATTTATATTTTCAGAATAATTATCATTTGAGATTGTAACTTTTGATTGAGTTTTGCAAGTTTCACAATTAATTGGAATAAAAAATTTTACAGTAGTGCCAACTCCGATTTCACTTTCAACTTTAATTTCGCCATTAAGTAAATTAATAAATTTTTTTACTATTGTAAGTCCTAATCCAGTACCTTTATACTTTTTTGTGTCAGAACTATCAATTTGCCTAAAGGCTTCAAAAATATAATGAATATTCTTTTTCTCAATACCTATACCAGTATCTTTTATTTCAAAGTATAATTTATTTTGATTTTGGTGTATTTTTAGTATAATTTTACCTTTTTCTGTAAATTTAACTGAGTTTCCAAGAATATTCAAAAGAATTTGATTCAATTTATCGAAATCGGAATTAATTATATCTGGTATATCTAAAGATTTTTCTATAAAAAATTGTATATCTTTAGTTAGTATTAGGTTTTTAACTAAATTTATCAAATTATTTAATAAGTCATTTAGGTTAAATTCGGTAATTTTAACACTCATTTTTCCAGATTCTACTTTTGAAAGGTCTAAAATATCATTTATTAAATTAAGTAATCTTTCGCCACTTTGGTAAACGAGTCCAAGCCCTTCTTTTTGTTTATTTGTGAGATTTTCCGAATTATATTTTAGTAACATTTTTGAAATTCCTATTACAGCATTCATAGGAGTCCTAAGTTCGTGACTAATATTAGCCAAGAATTCGCTTTTCATTTTGTTTGAACTTATAGCAATTTCTTTAGATTTAATTATTTCTTCTTCTGTTTTTTTTCGTTCTGTAATATCTCTAATTATTCCAGAAAATAATATTTTATTTTTTACTTGAACCTCTGTCACTCCAAGTTCAATAGGAAAAATCTCACCATTTTTTTTTACAGCAATTAGTTCTTTTTTTTGACCGATTACTTTTTTTATACCAGTATTTAAATAATTTGCAAGATATTGATTATGAGAAGATTTATGAGGTTCTGGCATAAGAATAGAAATATTTTTTCCAATTAATTCTTCTGGTTTATATCCAAAAATATTTTCTATTGACTCATTCACTTCTTCTATTATGCCATTATCATTTATTGTTATTATAGCATCTAAAACATTATTAAATACAGCTCTTATTTTTGCTTCACCCTCTATTGCTTTGTCTCTTTCTTTTCTGTAATCGAATATTTTATTTGTTAAGTCAGTTGTATCTTGAATGGAAATTAAAGCATAAAATTCAGTTGCATCTTGCGACTGTATTGCACTAACTGTCGTTTGTTGAACTCGTAATTTACCATTATATGTAGGGATTTCTATAATATAATTATGAAAATATGAAGATAAAAGTAAAGGAGGTCCGCCCAAAAAAATGTCTTTTAATCTTAATTCATTTATCTTTTCATTAAAATTTGGAAAGAAAAGTCTTATATCTTTATTTATTATATCTTTTTTATCAATCTTAGTCCATTCTTCTAATATTTCATTCCAATATATAACATTAAAATTTCTATTTATTATAAAAATGCCAATTGGAAAATGATCGAATATTTCAAAGTAATTATTACTTTCAACCATCTCTTACCTCATTACATTTTTTTTTCAATCTCTTCTATTAAATTTTTTAGAGAATCTAATTCAAAAATTAAAATTATATCTCCTTTAATTTCTAAGTCTTTTATTATAAAAGTAGAGCGTATAAATATAATATCACTTTTATTAGCTATACTTATTTTTACTAACTCATAAATATTACTAATTTTACTTTCATTATAGAATGGTATAGAATACTTAATATATTTATTTAGAATATTTGAAATTGATCCAACAATTGCATTAATTAAAATATTACCAATTTCTGTTAATACACCTATTCTTATAGAATCAAAATCATAATTTTGTGCAATATCATCAGTGACTATATCTATAAGTTTTGAGGCATTTTTTGAGGAAAAAATTAGGATAGAACTACCAGAAAACCCACCTTTAAATTTTAATCTTATTGAAGAAATATTTTCATCGTAATTTTTAAGTTCATCTTTCATATCATTTTCATTTGATATAATTTTTGCAACAGGAACTTTTAATAATATATGATGTTTTACTATTTCATTTAATAAACTAGATGCTTTACCAACACCTATATTTACTAATTCTTTAATTATATCGAGTTGAAAATCTGTCAATTCCATTAACAATCCTTAAAACATATTTGTCTAATAATGTAAATCTCAAAAAATTTTATGGAATCAGATACCCTTTTTCCATAGAGAAAACACTTTTAAACATATTTTTCCGTGTTATCGATGCCCAGTGGTTTTAGTACTATATTTTTCTAATTGGAATGCGAATTATTTAATATTTTTTCGATTGCATTTAAAACTTCTTCTTTTTTAAATGGTTTATTTATTATATCTTTTGCTCCCATATTAAAACATTCTTTTTTAGTAGTTTCTTGAATATCGGCAGTCATAATTATTGTTGGGACATTTATATTAAATTGTTTCATATTTTTTAAGACTTCTATTCCATCAAATTCTGGCATAAGTAAGTCGAGTAATAAACAATCAAAATATTCTTCCGAAAGTTTTTTCATAGCATCTTTTCCATTAGAACACTCAAAAAAAGTATAGTTTTTTTCTTTTAGAATATTTGTGATATTGAGTCTTTGAAATAAAGAATCTTCTACAACTAAAATTTTTGCCATACCAATCTCCATATCTTTAATAATTGTGTATATAAATATATTAAATTATTTTTTATAATATTTCAATTTTTTCTGTGAAAAAGTTCATTATTTCTTCGATTTTTTGGTAATTTTTACATAAATTCAATCTAAAATTGACAAAAATCATTTTCTAAATTATACTATCTACGGAAACAAGGGGTAGCTACCCTTTGCTTCCGTAGACATCTAAATAGATAAATTTTTACTAAAAAGAGAATAAACATGGAAAAAATTTTAGTTTTGGACTTTGGTGGGCAGTATGCTCATTTAATTGCAAGAAGATTTAGAAATCTTGGATTTTATTCAGAAATTGCCCTACCTTCTATTGAAGAATCAAAAATTACTAAAGTTGCAGGGATTGTTCTTTCTGGGGGTCCTTCTTCTGTTTATGAAAAGGATAAACCTCATTTTAACAGTAAAATCCTTAATTTAAATATCCCAATACTTGGTTTGTGCTATGGTCACCAGCTTTTAAATCTCGAATACGGTGGTAAAGTAGAGCAAGCAAAAATTGGTGAGTTTGGTTTTGCTTCTTTTGAAAAAGTTAAAGACTCACCAATGTTTGAAGGTGTTGAATCAAAATCGCAAGTTTGGATGAGCCATTCTGACGAGGTCACAGAAATACCAACGGGTTTTGAAGTCATTGGGTCTACTAAAGATTGTAAATATACTGCTGTACAAAACCTTAATTTAAAAAGGTTTGGTTTTCAGTTTCATGCTGAGGTTAAAGACACACCAATAGGGGATAAAATTTTTGCTAATTTTGCGAAATTTTGTGGGATGCCAAAAAATTGGGATAGCTCAAAAGTATTGGCTTTGATAAAAAAAGAAATTATCCACGATGCAAAAGATAAGAATGTTTTACTTTTTTTGTCAGGTGGAGTTGACTCATCTGTTGCTTTTGCTTTGTTGAATGAAACACTTGGACAACAAAGAGTTATGGGGCTTTATATAAATAATGGTTTTATGAGAAAAAATGAGACCGAAAAAATTAAAGATGGCTACGAAAAACTTGGCTACAAAAATTTCATGATTGAAGATGCCACAGAGACTTTTTTAAAAGCAGTTGAAGGACTTACTGACCCGCAACAAAAAAGAAAAGCCGTTGGTGAAACATTCTTAAAAATAAGAAACGAGGTTGTAACAAGGTTAAATCTCGATGAGGATAATTGGCTTTTAGGGCAGGGGACTTTATACCCTGATATAATAGAATCTGGTGGCACAAAACATTCTCACACAATAAAAACACATCACAATAGAGTTGATGGGATACAGCAATTGATAGAAAAAGGCTTAATAATCGAACCATTAAAAGAACTCTACAAAGATGAAGTTAGGGTCATAGGAAAAGCCGTTGGTTTACCTGACGAGATTGTCTTTAGACATCCATTCCCAGGTCCTGGACTATCTATAAATGTGTTATGCTCTGATGGAAAATTATCTAATCAAGATGAATTTTTGCTAACAAAAGATAAGTTAAAATCTCTTGATTTATCAAGTTTTTTAAAGAATAATTATGAAATTTATCCACTTCCAGTAAAATCTGTTGGTGTTCAAGGTGATTTTAGGACTTATAGGTTTCCTGCAACTCTAAAAATAGAAAATTTATTTGAAAATTTTATAGGTTGGGATAATCTTGAGAAAATTTCTTCGTTTATAACGAATAATATAAACACTGTTAATCGTACAATAATAGAAATTTTTAATAAAAAAGAATGTAATTTACAATTTGGTTATTGTACAAAAGATAGGCTTGATATAACTCGAGAAGTTGATGCAATAGTTATAGAAGAACTAAAAAAATCTGGCTGGTATCAAAAGATTTTTCAACATCTAACTATAAATTTGCCATATTCTTATGATGAAAAATCATCAGCAATTGTTTTAAGACCAGTAATTTCTGAAGATGTTATGACAGCAAGATTTGCAAACCTTGACTTAAACCTACTCAAAACAATAGTTGATAGGATTTACAAACTTTCTTTTGTTGACGCACTATATTATGATATAACAAACAAACCCCCAGCAACTTTTGGATGGGAATAATTTTTTTATAAAAACATCAATTTTTTAAAAATCTATTTATTTTTTTTGTAAATTCTATTAGAATATATAACACGGATTAACACTGATTAGGAAGATATTACACAGATTAAACTGACTGCTATAAAAAAGCGTAGTATGTGTAATCTATAATAATTTGTGTTAATCCAAAATAATCCGTGAAAATCTGTGTTATATCGAGGGTATTTATGAAAAACGAAGGACCAATTATTATTCCAATAGCAAGCGGCAAAGGTGGCGTTGGTAAAACGGTAATTTCTGTTAATTTAAGTTTTGCTTTAGCACAGCTTGGCAAAAAAACGATTTTGATAGATTTAGACTTTGGCGGAGCTAATATACATACATGTCTTGGGTATGATATTGCACCTGATGGGATTGGGAATTTTCTTAATGAAAAAAGGATTCATTTATCAGAATACCTTTTAACAACTGATCATAAAAATTTAACATTTATCCCAGGTGATGCAGAAATGGTTGGCATTGCAAACATAACAAACCCTCAAAAAAAGAAACTTATAAATCAGATACTTGCATTAGAAGCAGATTACATAGTGTTAGACTTGGGAGCTGGTTCTACATTTAATACAATAGATTTTTTTATGACAAGTTCCTTTGGTGTAATAGTGGCAATGCCTGAGTTGACCTCGATTCTTAATGCTTATGCTTTATTAAAGAATACGATTTTTAGACTACTCTATGTAAATCTAAAAAAATATCCAGAATTAAAACCAGTATTTGATGTTCATCTTCAAAATGGTGGTGAAGCGGCTTGGAAAATATCAGAAATCTTAGATAAAATTTTTGAAATTGATCCAGAAATTCATGCTGAAGCGGCATCGATTATTGATTCTTTTAGTTCAAAAATAATTATAAATATGGCTTACAAACCAAAAGATGTTGCAATGGGTGAAAGACTAAGAAAAATTGCAAAAAGTTATATTGGTATAGAAATGGAATATCTTGGATTTCTTTACAGGGATAAAATTGTAGAACAATCAATTGCAGCAAGGACTCCTCTTGCTATTTTTGCACAAGATAGCCAAACATTTCAAACTATTCTTAGAATGGCTTATAAGATTGTAAATGCAAGAAAACTTCCTTATTTTATACTTGATATTGATAATTACGAAGACTCGTTAGAAATTTTACTTGAAGAGGCAACAGATGACCTTGTTAGTAGAATTGAAGGGTATGAAAAACTCGCAGACGAAAACCTTTTAACTGTAAATGAGTTAATTTCTATTGTAAAAAATCTTGAATACGAAACTCTTACTTACAAAAAAAGAATTCAAGAACTCGAAGGCGAATTGATTAAATATAGAAAATAATTTCCATAGCAACTGTTGCTAAATTGTGAGTTTTGAATTTATAAATTTGATATATACCCAATCGCTTTTAAAAAGGGTAATGAGAATAA
>MIAN01000234.1 GCA_001829125.1 Spirochaetes bacterium GWB1_27_13
TTGACAAAAAAATAAATATATTATATAAGTTTACAATTTTATACTTTTCAATGGAGAAAAATAAATGAGCAATTCGAGTTCTAATTTACCACCGCTTTATAACCCAGAATATGAGCATGATAGTTGTGGGGTTGGTTTTATTGCCAATTTAAATAAAGAAGCAAATCATAAAGTAATTGAAATGGCTTTAGAGGCACTTGTAAATCTCACTCATAGAGGGGCAGTTGGTGGAGATGCTAATACTGGCGATGGAGCTGGTATTTTATTTCAGATTCCACACGAATTTTTGGGTAGCGTTGTTTCAGAGGTAAAAAATTTGAAACAAGGGGAATATGGCGTTGGTCAAATATTCTTCCAAAAAAATGATAAAGCAGTAAAAAAATGCGTTGAAGTAGTAGAAAGAGTTGTTAAAGAAGAAGGTTTTAAAGTAGTAACTTGGAGAGCCGTACCAACTAATGACTCTTCTTTAGGATTTTTAGCAAAAAATTCACAACCAGAAGTTAAACAACTTTTTGTAGTTTCAGAAAAAGATAAGATAACAGAACAAAAATTATATATTTTAAGAAGAAGTATAGAAAATGCTATTGCAAAAGAATGTTCTGAATTTGCTGAAGATTTTTATATATGTACACTTTCAACAAGAACAATTTGTTATAAAGGAATGTTACTTGCAGAACAACTTCCTGAATACTTTTCAGATTTAAAGAATCCTTTAATTAAAAGTAAACTCGCAGTAATTCATCAAAGATATTCTACAAACACATTTCCAGCGTGGAAACTTGCACATCCTTTTAGATATGTTGCTCATAATGGCGAAATTAACACTTTGCGTGGAAATGTTAATAAAATGACTGCAAGAGAAAAAACTGTTTCTTCTCCAGCATTTGGTGAAAAAATTAGTAAACTTTTCCCAGTTATTATACCTGGTGGAAGTGATTCAGCGTGTTTTGATAACTGTCTTGAGTTTTTAATTCAAGCTGGTAGAAGCCCAGAACACTCTTTAATGATGATGATACCAGAGGCTTTTGGAAAAGCATTCTATATGAGTGAAGACCGAAGAGCTTTTTATGAATATTATTCTTCTATTATGGAACCATGGGACGGACCTGCTGCTATGGTTGCAACAGATGGTAAAGTTATTTGTGGTACTTTGGATAGAAATGGTCTTAGACCTTCAAGATTTGTTATCACTAAAGATGGTTATGTAGTATCAGCATCAGAAGTTGGGGTACTTGAAATTGATCCAAGTAATGTTAAACATCTTGGAAGACTTCAACCTGGTAAAATGTTTAAAATAGATACAGATACTGGTAAAGTTTCTTTTGATAATGAAGTTAAAAGCCAAATTGTAAGAAGCAAACCTTATAGAAGATGGCTTGAAAAAAATAGAATCGAATTAGCTGGATTATTCCAACCACCTGTGCCAAAAAAAGTTGATAAAAAAGAGTTATTAAAAGCACAACAGGTTTTTGGTTACACAACAGAAGAATTAAAAATGCAAGTTTTGTCAATGGCTTGGGATGGACAAGAGCCAGTCGGTTCTATGGGTATGGATACTCCTTTGGCAGTATTATCCGAAAAACCACAAGTTTTATTCAATTATTTTAAACAATTGTTTGCTCAGGTTACAAATCCACCAATTGATCCATATAGAGAAAACCTTGTTATGAGTCTTATGACATGGCTTGGTAAAAAAGGTAATATTCTTACAGAAGAAGAAACTCATTGTAAACAACTAAAACTTCCACATCCTGTGATGACAGAAGATGACATTGAAAGATTGATCAGTGCAAAACATGAAAACTTAAAAACTGCAAGACTTTCAACTTGTTTTGATATAAAAGGTGGAGGTAAAGGGCTTGAAGAAGCAGTTGATAAATTATGTAAAGATGTTTCTCAAAAAGTAAAAGAAGGAAACACTATAATAATATTATCTGATAAAGACTTTGATAAAACAAAAGCACCTATTCCATCATTACTTGCAGTTGCTGCTGTTCATCAATATTTGATTACAACAGCAGAAAGAGAAATGGTTGGTCTTATTGTTGAAAGTGGAGAACCAAGAGAAACACAACACTTTGCATTGTTAATTGGTTATGGTGCAAATGCAGTATCTCCATATATTGCTTTCCAATCAATTGTAGACTTAAAAGAAAAAGGAGAAATCCCTGTAGAAGTTAGTTTACAAGATGCACTTGACAATTTTATCAATGCAATCAAAAAAGGTCTTTTAAAGACTCTTTCAAAAATGGGTATCTCTACTCTAAGAAGTTATCAAGGTGCTCAAATTTTTGAAGCAGTTGGCGTTAGTGAAAAAATTATAGACAAACACTTCAAAGGTACTGCATCACGAATTGGTGGTATTGATTATGATATTATTGCAAAAGAAGCAACTTTAAGACATGAAAAAGCATTCCCACAAGGAAACGAAGGGTCATTGCCGCTTGATTTTGGTGGAATATTCCATTATAGAAAAAATGGTGAAGTTCATTTGTGGAATCCTCAGACTATTGCAAAAATACAAGATGCTGTTAAAAAGAATAGTTACAATACATATAAAGAATTTTCAAAACTTGTTAATGAACAACAAAAAAATCTATATACAATCAGAGGAATGTTTAAGTTCAAAAACACAAACTCTATTCCTTTAGACCAAGTAGAACCACTTGATAAAATTTTCCCTCGTTTTGCAACAGGTGCAATGTCTTATGGCTCTATAAGTAAAGGGGCTCATGAGGCTATGGCTATTGCAATGAATAAACTCGGTGGTTGGAGTAATACTGGTGAAGGCGGTGAAGACCCAGAAAGATTTAAACTTGATGAGAATGGTGATGATAAATGTTCTAAAATCAAACAAGTTGCATCTGGTAGATTTGGTGTTACAATTAACTACCTTGCACATGCAAAAGAATTACAAATTAAAATCGCTCAAGGTGCAAAACCAGGTGAAGGTGGACAATTACCGGGACATAAAGTTGATGAAATCATTGGTAAAACAAGATATTCGACACCGGGTGTAACTCTAATTTCTCCTCCTCCACATCATGATATTTACTCAATTGAAGATATTGCTCAGTTAATATTTGATTTACACATGTCAAATCTTGATGCAAGAGTTTCTGTAAAACTCGTATCAGAAGTAGGTGTATCAACTGTTGCAGCTGGAGTTGCTAAGGGTAAATCAGATGTTGTATTAATCTCTGGTTATGATGGTGGAACAGGGGCTTCTCCTGTAACATCAATTCAACATGCTGGTCTTCCATGGGAGCTCGGTCTTGCAGAAACACAACAAGTATTGATAGCAAACCATTTAAGAGACAAAATTAGAGTACAAGTTGACGGTAAACTTATGACTGGTAGAGATGTTATAATTGCTGCTATATTAGGTGCAGAAGAATATGGTTTTGCAACTGCGGCTTTAATTTCTATGGGTTGTTGTATGTTAAGAAAATGTCACTTAAATACTTGTACAATGGGAGTTGCAACTCAAGACCCAGATATGAAAAAACTCTTTAGAGGTAAAGCACAAGATGTAATTAACTATTTTACATTCGTAGCAACTGAAGTAAGAGAAATCATGGCATCACTTGGAGTTAAATCAATTAACGAATTAATCGGAAGAACTGATTTACTCGAAGTTAATCCAGAAACATTCAACTGGAAATCAAAAACATTAGACTTTTCAAAATTATTATACAAATACGAAAAACCAGAAGTTGAAATCAGATGTACAAAAGAACAAGACCACATGTTAAGTACTTCTTTAGATTACAATGTGATACTTGATAAAGTTAAAGATGCAATCGAAACCAAAAAACCAGTTAAAATTGAAATGCCAATTAGAAATATTCATAGAACTGTTGGCACAGTAACAAGTGGAGTAATTGCTAAGAAATATGGCGATCAAGGCTTACCGACTGACACAATTCATATTAAATTTAATGGTGCAGCAGGTCAAAGTTTTGGTGCATTCTTAGCTCATGGTGTTACGCTTGAGCTTGAAGGTTATGCAAACGACTATCTTGGAAAGGGTTTATCTGGTGGTAAAATAATCGTTTATCCTCCAAAACAAAGCCATATTGACCCAGCAAATAACATCGTTGTTGGTAACACACTACTTTATGGTGCAACAAGAGGTGAGGTTTATATTAGAGGTGCAGCAGGCGAGAGATTTGCAGTAAGAAACAGTGGTGTTACAGCAGTTATTGAAGGAGTTGGTGACCATGGTTGCGAATATATGACTGGTGGAACTGTTGTAGTTTTGGGTAATACTGGTAGAAATTTTGCTGCTGGTATGAGTGGTGGTATTGCTTATGTTTTAGACCCAAATCAATTATTTGATACATTCTGTAACCTTGAAATGGTTGATTTATTACCTCTTAATGAAGAAGAAGACAGAAATAAATTAAAAGACTTATTAACAAAACATTATCAATACACTGGTAGTGAAAAAGCAAAAGAAATATTAAATGCTTGGGAAGAATCTATTGATAGATTTGTTAAAGTATTCCCAATTGATTATAGACTTGCATTACAACGAATTAAGCAAGCAGAACTTACAAAATCTGAGACAATGAAAGTAACAGAGGAGGTTTTCCGTGGCTAAAGCTAAAGTTATTAAAAACTTATTAAATTACAAAACTATTCCACGCCAAACTATTAAATATAGAAGCGTAGAAGAAAGAGTTAAAGATTACAAAGAAATTTTAGAAAATTATGCAGAAGATGCAATTAAACAACAAGCCTCCCGCTGTCAAAATTGTGGTGTTCCGTTTTGTCATGGATTTGGTTGCCCATTGGGAAATATGATCCCTGACTGGAACGAACTTGTTTATCAAAATAGATGGCAAGAAGCTTGCGACTTACTTCATAGCACAAATAATTTTCCTGAAGTTACTGGTAGAGTATGTCCTGCATTATGCGAAGATGCTTGTACTCTTAATATTGGGATGGAATCAGTTTCTATTAGAAACATTGAACTTACAATAGTAGAAAGAGGATTTAAAGAAGGTTGGATTAAACCTATTCCACCAAAAGTAAGAACTGGTAAGAAAATCGCAGTTATAGGCTCAGGTCCAGCTGGATTAGCAGCAGCTCAAGACTTAAATAGAATGGGTCACTCTGTAACACTTTTTGAAAGAGATGCAAAAGTTGGCGGATTTTTAAGATATGGCATCCCAGACTTTAAACTCGAAAAATCTGTTTTGGATAGAAGAGCAAAACAAATGGCTGATGAAGGCGTTGTAATTAAAACAAATACTTACATCGGTAAAGATATTACAGTAGAAGCATTAAAAAAAGATTTTGATGCAATTTTAATTACTTGCGGAAGTAGAGACCCAAGAGACCTCCCAATTGATGGTAGAAATCTCAAAGGTGTTTACTTTGCAACTGATTATTTAAAACAATCAAATATGAGAGTTGATGGAATTAATATTCCACAAGACCAAATAATTGATGCTAAGGGTAAGAATGTTGTTGTTATTGGTGGTGGTGATACTGGTGCTGACTGTGTAGGTACTGCAAATAGACAAGGTGCAGCATCTGTAAGTCAATGGGAAATACTTCCTAAACCATCTGACACAAGAGCAGATGACACTCCATGGCCTATGTATGCTAAAAAATTAAGAACTTCTTCTTCTCATGACGAAGGTTGCGAAAGAAGATGGCTTATTTCTTCAAAAAAATTTATTGGTAGTGATAAAATCGAAAAAATCCAAGCTATCGAAGTTGACTGGAAAATCGTTGACGGTAGATGGGTAATGTCAGAAAAAGCAGGTACTGAGTTTGAACAAAAAGCTGATTTAGTTTTACTTGCAATGGGTTTTACACATCCTGTTCATGACAATTTGATTAAAGATTTGGGCGTAGAACTTGATAAGGCAGGCAATGTTAAAACTGATAATTTTGGTTTTGGCAAAACTTCAGTTGATAAAGTTTTTGCTGCTGGTGACGGTGCTCGTGGACAATCATTAGTTGTTTGGGCAATAAACCATGGTAAAGATGTTGCTTTAATGATAAATAATTATTTAAAGATATAATTTCTAATTTTAATTAAATTAGGCTATCTCAAGGGATTGGGGTAGCCTTTTTTGTTATAGTTTAGTTATAAAATTGTATATTTCTATCAAAACTGTAAATAATTCTGGTTCTTTACTTTCTGTTATTTTATCTTCTGTATGTTTGTGGTCTGGAAATGTTTTTATTTTTTTATGATGTTTTGCATTATCGTATCTAAAAATTAAATTATTATTTTTATCCATAAAATGATAGCTATATTTAATTTTTTCTTTTTTAGTAATATCTTTTACCTCTGTAATTTCAAGATAAAAATCTTTTTTAAAAGAAACTTTTATGTTAATATAACCATTTAGTTGAGAATATATTTTCTTTTCTACCGAATAATCAATTATTATTTCTTGAAAATATAATAATATATTTTCTATCTCTATAAAATATTTTTCAATCATTCTAATTCTTTTACTTTTTCTATATTAGAAATATACATTTCGTATATTCCAGCCCAAATTATAAAATCTTTTCTATCATCGAGTTCGCCATTGTTAGTTTTGTTATAAAATTCTTCTGAGCTCATATTGTATTTTTTTTCAAAACTAATTAGGTCATTCTTGATATTTACAATACCTTTTTTCATTTCATTAATCTGATAATTTATGAGTTCTTCAAATAATAAGTCTTTATTTTTTGTATTATTAAAAATTATATTAATTTTTCGCTCTATTGCAGGGTCTAACTCTAAATTTAAAAGCATTCAATCCCTCCTGATTTAATTATACGATATTTTTTTGAAATATGGTACAAAATAATTAGATGAGAGAGTAAATCTTATCAAATATCTAATCCTTATATTCCCCAAGCATTGCCAAAAATTTCTTTCTGTCTTCTGGGGAAATATTTATATTGGCAATAATTTTACTTTCTTTTAAGTTTTTGATAGATTTATTGAATAATTTCGAGAATTCTAAATTTTCTTCAATTTTTTTCTTAGTTTCTTCTGAAATATTCCCTTTTGCTACATCTTTTGCCATTTCTACCTTAATATTATCATGAGGAAATATATCATTTTCAACATTTTTTATATTTTTTATATTTTTTATTATTATTTCAAAAATTTTATCATCTCTAATCCAACTTTCATCAAAATAATAAAGTGCAAAGAGTGTAACTAAAACCTCGTCGCTTAATATATCTGGTCTTTGTGGTGGCTTTTTATTTTTAGGATTAAAAACCTCAGAAAATTTTTTCCCAAATTTCTTTTCTTCCTCTTTATAAGAACGCATCGAAAAATATCTAACCTTATTTAAAAACCTCTTTATTGCCCTTGGTGTATTGTGTTTAAAATTAATAAGTGGAGCCCAAATCTTTAGTGCCTCTTTAAAATTATCAGAATCATCAATAATATCGCCTTCTCCCAATTTTTTGCTTATATATACTAAAATTGGAATAATAAAAACTAAAATAATAAAAATAACTAAAATACCCAATAAAATCCAAAAATTACTATTTTTCGTTTGTCCATTTTCAAAACTAGAACTATTTGGACTCTGAATCGTAGTAGTTGTTATTTGGTTTATTGTTGTTACTGGTGTAGGTTTAGCATTATTAATTATACTTATAATTTTATCCCTATCAATAAAACTTTTTATTTCTTTTAAGGCGTAATTATTATTAGTTTTTTCATAATAATTTTTTATAAAATCAAGTTCTTTTTTGTCTTTTATATTACCAATAATTTGGTTAAAATAACTTAAATTAAACGATTTTATATCATCTAGGTTTATTGTGTTATTTAATTGCTTATTTATATAATTAAAATGGTTTATTTCTTCAATTTTTAAAGATTCTTTTAATATATATTTTTTCTTATCGAAGTTATAAGTAAATATAGATTTCACTAAATTTTTATCATCTTCATAAATAAGCTTTGTAAATAAATCATTTTCAAATATATCTTTATTTATTTCTTTATTAAATCCTAATTTTTGATTATTTTGTTCGTTTTGTTGCTCTTTTTGTATATATTCTTTGCTTTTTGATATTATATTATTAAAAAAGAAAAATCCAACTATAAAAATATATATAACTAAAACAACTTTTGCTGCTAAAAAAAACTTTTTAAGAGGATTTTCGATTTTTATTTTACTTTCTTTGTCTTCTTTTTTATCTGATGTTAAAAGCTTTGTAGAATTCTCTTTTTCGGCAATTGGTACTGGTATTTCTATATTTATCAGTTTTTCCATGTATTTTTTAGCAAAATCCTTTAATTTATTTGTATTATCACTATTATTATTGCATTCATCATATTTTTCTACCAAATCCTTAAAATCAAGCCCTACGCAATGTTCAACTCTATCTTTATCAAGCCCAAGTATAAAAAAACAATCTCCTGCACTCACCAAAAAATTGATAGCTTCAAGGACTGTAACAACAGTATTTGGCTTACACCTATCAAGATCATCAATTATTATCACAAGATTTCTATCACCCAAAGCCTTAGTAACTTCTTTAAACTCCTTTGCAAATTTATATCTAAACCCAGTATTTTCGGTAGAATATCTAATACCAAACTTACTTTTTATCTCATTCTTTACAAACTCACTTAGACTACTAAAAGGCTTTAATTTATCAAAAATAGCCAATATTGCAGGCATTGAAGATATAAATATTATTATAACATTAATTATTATATTATTATCTTTAAAATTAAATAAATTACTTATATTAGTAGATATAAATTCTAAATTTAAGATAATTATTCCAAGAGTTACAATATATATCAACCCAATAATTAAATATAAAAACCAATTTCTTTTTAACCTTAAGCACAATAATCTAATATGAAACCAAAAATACCAAAGATTGCCCCAAGGAGGAATAGCCTGAAATTTTATGTTTTCTAATAATGCGTTTAATAACTGCTCCTCGTTTTGATGATGCCAAGCATTAAACCAAACTGGATAAAAATTATGTTTTTTGAGGAAAGCATTTATTAGACTCATCATCGAAGACTTGCCAGTCCCCCATTTGCCAGTAATAGCAAGAGTTAGCGGTGGCTTTGTGTTTCTGTTACGGATAAATTTTGCAATACCCTCTGCAGTCGGTGCAAAATTTAAGTAATCAATCATCCCATTTTCGAGAGGTTTATCTGAAATTAAAACATTTTCTATTGATTTTAGTTTTTCTTCCTCTTTTTTGACTTCTTTTTTAAATAATTCAGTAAAAAACCATATAATTAACCCTAATAATACAATATAATACCATCCAGCTGGATATTTTGCATAATTATTAAGCTTTTGCCAAGTATCCCCACCATCTTTAGTCTGATAAATACTACCACTTTGTGAAACTACAAGCCCATTGTTTGCATCTATAAAGTTTAGTTTAATTAAACTAGTTTTAATAACCTCACCATTTATTTTTATCTCTTTAGGCTGCCATGTATCGCCTGAATCAGTGGATTTAAAAATAGTTTTTTTTCCACAAATCCAACCTGTTTTATTGTCTGATAAAAAATTAATTGAAGATAATCTTTCATTAGTACCAGAGTTTATTTTATTCCAAATATCTCCGCCATCGATTGATTTTAGAATAGTGCCATTATCACCACACGACCAGCCTGTTTTATTGTCTGATAGAAAATAGATTGAAGATAAACTAGTAACAATTCTTGTATTTATTTTTTTCCAATTATAACCACTATCAATTGATTTTAAGATAATGCCATTTAAACCACAAACCCAACCGATTTGATTATTAATTGAAAAATAGATTGAAGATAAGATATATTCATTACTATTTGAATTTGTTTTAGTCCAACTATCACCTTCATCTGTTGATTTTAATATACTCCCAATACCACAACTCCAACCGATTTCGCTATTTGAAAAATAGATTGAATATAGTTGTGGTTGTTTGACAAATTTTACTTCATTCCAATTAATCCCTCCATCTTTAGATTTTAAAATAATACCTCTCTTTCCTGAACTCCAACCAATTTTATTATCGCTAGAAAAATATATTGAATTTATATCACTTGTAACTTCATAATTTATTTTAATAAAAGAAGTTCCACTATTGCTACTTTTAAATAATTTGGTATCTTTTAATATCCATATATTTTTATTGTCTTTTGAAACAAAAGTATCTTTTATAATTTTTTTTCTTATTTGATACCAGTAATCTCCGCCATCGATAGATTTTAAGATAGTTCCATTATAACCACAAGCCCAACCTGTTTTATTATCACTTGAAAAATATATTGAAGTTAACCATTCATCAGTACCTGAACCTTTTTTACTCCAAGTTTCTCCGCCATCGATAGATTTTAAGATAGTTCCATTATAACCACAAGCCCAACCTATTTTATTATCATTTGAAAGATAAATAGAAGCCAAATCAGCAGTAGTTTTATAGTTTGTTTCAGTCCAATTATTTCCCCCATCAATTGATTTTAAAATAGTGCCAGTAATACAAAAAGCCCAACCTATTTTATTATTATTTGTAAAATAGATTGAGTATACAGGTTGTATATTTTTTTTAAAAAAGCTTTTTAAATAGTATGTTTCAATATAGTTTGTTTCAGTCCAATTATTTCCCCCATCAATTGATTTTACAATAGTTGCAGTGGTACGATTGTAAGCCCAAGCAGTTTTATTATCTGATGAAAAATAGATTGAATTTAACCTTTCATTAGTACCATAGTTCATTTTAGCCCAATTATTTCCACCTCCATCAGTTGATTTTAAAATAGTCCCATTACTGCCACAAATCCATCCTGTTTTATTGTCAGCCGAAAAATATATTGAAGTTAAACTTTCATTAGTACCAGAGTTTATTTGTTTCCAATTATCTCCCCCATCAGTTGATTTTAGAATAGCTCCATTATCACCACAAGCCCAACCAGTTTTATTATCAATAGAAAAATAGAGTGAAATTAAACTTTCATTAGTACCAGAGTTTATTTGTTTCCAATTATCTCCCCCATCGATAGATTTTACAATAGTTCCACTCCAACCACAAGCCCATATATTTTTGCCATCTTTACTAACAAAGATTTTACTTAAATTCGCTCCTATGTAAGGCAATTTTTCGTCTGGGTTTATTTCTATTGGATAAAAAATATCGAGTAAACTTGCATTTCTATAAGCATCTGAGTTTGTTGGTTGAAAGATAGCAACAATAGTTGCCAGAGTGATTATTAGGGTTATTATGATTAAAATTGTTAGTTTTTGGGATGATTTTATATTAAAAGTTGATTTTTGGGTTTCTAAGATAGTACCTTCGTATTTTTGCATAAATGCTCCTTTTATGCTTTAAACTATATGGAAACTATGGTATCTGTTTATTATTTTCTCATAATTGTTATAATTATAAGAGAAATAATTAAAAAATCAATAATTTATTAAAAAATTTACTAAATTTATATAACAAGTTAATAATTATTCAAATTCCAAGTACCATTATTTGAATTATGGATTAAAAGAAACAGAAAGGCAATAAAATAGGTTGTTATTTATTTTTATTCTCTTCTTGATATTTTTTAATAAACTTTTCTAATTGATTTCTATAAATAGAATTATAGTATTTCTAAATGAAAAGTAGCGTATATGAATTATTACACTTATTTTACATTTGCATAATATTTTATTTACATCATCATTATATAACTATTACTAAAAAAACATGTCCTATTATTTTTAAATTATTATCTTCCAATAAATCTTAAAATATTCATATTTTTTCAATAAAATTAATTTTTTTATCCTACTTAGTTGACTTTCAAAAAAATACAACCTATAATATTATCAAACAAACATTATTATTATTTTCGCGATATTTCATTTTCTTTTAATTGAAGAAGATAATTTTGGTATCTTAATTTTTTTAAATAGTTGGAGGAATTTTTATGTCTTATGAAAAACAAAATGATGCTCTTGGTACAACAAACAGGGGTAATCCTTGTGAATCAAGTCTTTGTACACTTTGTAGAGCAGATTGTCAGGGCAAGTGTGAAACATGGCTTTCGAGTATGGTAGGAAGAAAACTTTTGTATCCAAGAGATTTTGGTTGGATTACAGCAGGAAGTTCAAATACTGACCATAATGGGGTATCTTATAATTCTTTAAGAATTCAAGGGTATAATTATGGTGCTTATGGTTTACCAAAAGGAATATCGAATTCTGCTGATGATTGTATATTTCCTAATGTTTCAATAGAAACTCAATTTGGTAGTAAAATACAAACAAAATGTAGAGTACCAATTATGACTGGTGCTTTAGGTTCTACATTTATTGCAGCAAGATACTGGGAATCTTTTGCCGTTGGTGCTGCGTTAGTGGGTTTTCCTATCGTTGTTGGTGAGAATGTTGTTGGTATTGATAAAGAAGCGGTTATCAAAAATGGAAAAATAGAAAAAGCCCCAGAACTTGACAGAAGAATAGAAACATTCTTAAAATATTATGATGGTTATGGTGCTATAATAATACAGATGAATGTTGAAGATACAAGAAATGGTGTTGCCGAGTATGTCATCGAAAAATACGGCGAAAAAGCAATAATTGAGTTGAAATGGGGACAAGGTGCAAAAAACATTGGCGGAGAAATCCAAGTATCAAATCTTGAATATGCAGTGTTTTTAAAGAATAGAGGTTATGTAGTTGATCCAGACCCAACAAAACCAGAAGTTCAAGATGCGTTTAAATCTGGTGCAATAAAATCTTTTGCAAGACACTCAAGACTTGGCTACACAGATTTAAAATCTGCTGATGAAGTAAGAACTTCTTTTATGAAATCAGTAGAACATTTAAGAAAAATTGGATACAAAAGAATTTCTTTAAAAACCGGTTCTTATGGAATGGAAGCACTTGCTATGGCTATAAAATATGCAAGTGATGCAGAACTCGATTTATTAACAATCGATGGGTCTGGTGGTGGAACTGGTATGAGCCCTTGGAATATGATGGAATCATGGGGTGTTCCGTCGATTTATTTACACTCTAAGGCTTATGAATATGCTTCTATTCTTGCTAAAAAACAAAAAGTTGTTGATTTGGCTTTTGCAGGTGGATTGGCAAGAGAAGACCATATTTTTAAAGCATTGGCTTTGGGTGCTCCATTTACAAAACTTATTTGTATGGGTAGAGCAGTTATGATACCAGGTTACCTTGGTGCAAATATCGAAGGTGCATTAAATCCAGACAAAAAAGAAAAAGTTTTTGGTCACTGGGAAAAATTACCTTCTACAGTAACACAGCTTGGTCTAAAACCAGAAGAAATATTTGCAGGCTACTACGATGTTCAAAAGAAAGTAGGAGCAAATGAGATGAAAAATATTCCTTTGGGTGCTATTGCTGTTTGGACACTTTCTGATAAACTTGCTGCTGGTTTACAACAACTTATGGCTGGTGCAAGAAAATTTAGCTTAGATAAAGTTACACGAGATGAATTGTTTGCTGCAAATCGTGAAACAGAAAAAGAAACTGGCATTAAATTTATAACAGAAGCTTTGGATACTGATGCAAAAAAAATATTAAATTCATAATTATTTCTAGCTTGATTGGAACTATAACAGATATTTTTGGTATATGTATTTTGTATTTTTAGGTCTGTCCCACGGGACAGACCTATTTTTTTTAAATTCTATGGGCATAAATATTAATTATTTTTCATAAAAGGGTTGTAATTTTTAATAATTTTATTAAAATAAAAGTATATAATATTTCACAGGAGAAAAAAAATGAAAAAAATTATTCTATTATTAACTATTGTTTTATTTGTCCTTTTAGGATGTAAAAAACATGGAATCGATGGTACTAAAACAGATGTAATGACTATAAAAATCCCTTTAGTTACATGGGGTGGTTACGCTGCTTTATTTGCTGCAAATAATGGTGCTGTTGCAACTGAAGATTCTTTATTTTACAAATATGGTAAATTTAAAGTTGAGCTAATCCAAGAAGAAAATCCAGCGAATCAATTACAGGGATTTGCAAATGGAACATACCCAATTATTTGGTCAACAATGGATATGCTTCCACTTCACTATGATGCTTTAAGTAAAGACCCAAGGACTATTCCAAAAGTTATCGGACTTTTTGATTATTCTGCTGGCGGAGATGGCATTATAGTAAGAAATAATATTACAAAAGGGGCTGATTTTAAAGGGAAAAAAATAGTTACTGCTCAATATACCCCATCACATTTTTTTATTTTGTGGTATTTAAATGAGAATGGTTTTACTACAAAAGACGTTGATATGATTTATGCTGCGGATGCGATTGCTGCAAAAGATACTTACATTGCTGACAAAAATATAGATGTTTGTGTTACATGGTCACCTTTTATCTATGATATAACTGACAAAAATAAAGAGACTTATGTGCAAGGGTCTATTTTACACACAAGTACATTACAAGAAAACCCTGCTTATGGTTTAATAGCAGATATTTATCTTGCAAGAGCTGATTTTGTGGAAAAAAATCCAGAGGTTGTTAAGGCTTTTACAAAAGCTATGATTGATGGTTATGATTTATTTGTTAAAGATAAACAAAAAGTGGCAAATGATATTGCAAGTTTATTTGGTATCAAAGGTGGAGTAGAAGAAGTTATGTTAATGTTTGGTGATGTAACTATTGCTGGTAAAGAAGAGAATAAAAAGTTTTTTGATGAAACAAATAACTCTTCAGCGTATAACATTTTCAAATTATCAACAGACCTTTATAAGAAAAATGGTAATATAATTAGACAAGATTTTAATGTTGACCCAAAAGAAGTTATTGCAAAAGATGCAATGCTCGAATCAATAAAATAAAACTTTTAGACCTGTCTGGTTTCAAAAACCTGACAGGTTTTTATCCTTAATCCGATATTTATTTAAAGCCAGTTGAACCAAATCCGCCTTCTCCTCTTTGTGTATCAGACAACTCAGAGACTACTTGAAAATCAGCGTCAACTACTTTTGAGAATACCATTTGGGCAATACGCATACCTTTTTCTATTGTAAAATCACAATCAGAATGATTAATGAGCACAACTTTAACTTCACCTCTATAATCACAATCAATTGTGCCGGGACTGTTTAATACTGCAATGCCATGTTTAATTGCAAGCCCGCTCCTGCTTCTTACTTGTGCTTCAACACCTCGCTCCATTTCAATTGAGATTCCAGTAGAAATTAGTTTAAATTTATGTTTTTCAATTATGAGTTCTTCTGTTGAAAATAAATCAAAACCGCTAGAATTAGGAGTTGCTTTTGCTGGTATCTTTGCTTCACTATTTAATAGTTTAATTTTTACTTTACTTAAAAATTCCATTCTGCTAAATCAACCTTCTTTTTATATAATGCTTGCGTTAAAAAATTTTCTTGTATAAAAATTTGTTTAATTAATTCATTTAAATCATCGATTGTCGTTTTATTAATTTTTTCAATTACATAATTTTCATCGTATTGCTTACCAAATCTTATTTCCATTTGAGCAATTCGTTGCATTCTTTTTTGTAGAATATCAGAATTTAGTATTATTTCACCAATCTTTTGTTTTTTTGCTTGCTCAAGTTCTTCTTTAGTAATGCCATCCTTTAATAGTTCTTTTATTACTAACGATATATTGTTGATAGTTTTATTTACATTTTTTGGCATTATAGAAGTGTAAAGACCAAAAATTGTTTCTTCTCTATATTTATGTATATATGTGTAAATAGAATAACAAAGTCCAAGTTCTTCTCTAATTCTTTGAAAAAATCTAGAAGACATTGACTCACCAATGATAATATTTAATAAATTTGCACTAATATAAGTGTCTTCATTTAGATTAAATTTAGATGTACCCATCATTAGATGCAATTGTTCTGAAGGCATTTCTGTAAAGAATGATTTTTTTTCTCCCTGATTTGCTTTTTTATTTTGTGGAGTAGGACATCTTCTAAAAGTTAGTGTATTTAGATAATCTAAAATTTTTTCAGAAGAAAAATTGCCACTTATAACTAAAATTAAATCATCAGACGAAAAAATATTCTTATAAAAATCAAAAAGTGTATCTCTTGATACAGATGTAATTGATTCCTCTGTGCCAATTATAGGAAGCCCAAGCCCTTGTTCAGGGAAAAGATTAAACATAAAATCTTCATGAATTTTTTCGGAAGGGTCTTCCATAGTTGATTTAATTTCGTTTAGAATAACATCTCTTTCCAAATCAGTCTCTTTTTCGTCAAAAACAGACCCATTAAACATATCATACATAATTTTTAATGCTTTTTCTAAATAAAAATTAGGTATTCGATTATGAAGAACCACAAGTTCATAAGAAGTATAAGCATTTAAATATCCACCCATTTCATCAAAAATTTGGGCTATATGGTCTTTTTGAAACTCTTGAGTCCCTTTAAAAATCATATGCTCACAAAAATGAGAAAGCCCAGCTTGATTAAATAGCTCATCTCTTGAGCCTCTTTTAATAAAAAGTCCCAAAGCAACTGATAAAAATTTAGGATTTTCTTCAAGGAGAATGGTAAGCCCATCATCTCGTTTATATTTTTTTACATTATTTATAAATATTAAATTGTTTTCCATTTTTTTCTCTGTGAAAATAATTTATAACACGGATTAACATAGATTTTCATAGATAGGCACAGATTATGCTAATTTTAGCCAATTAGGATTTTTTCTGTAAATTTTACCTATTTAATATCAATAAAATCTGTGTCAATCTCTTTTTCTATCCGCACTAATCCGTGTTATATAAAATGAAACCGTACTCAAAGAGTACGGTTTAGTTTTTGAAGCATATAATGACTTAGATTATTTTCTTATGCCAAGTCTTTCTATTAAATCTCTATAACTATCAAGATTTTTCTTTTTAAGGTGGTCTAAGAATCTTCTTCTTCTACCAACTAACATTAAAAGACCTCTTCTTGAATGAAAATCTTTTGGATGGTCTTTAAAATGACCTGTTAAATACTTGATTCTTTCTGTCAAGAGTGCAATTTGAACTTCTGTTGAACCTGTATTTTTTTCACTTTTTCCAAAGTCTTTTACAAGTTCTTTTTTTCTGTCTACGGTAATCATTAATTTCTCCTTCAAAAATGTTTGTTATTTTTATTTAAAATGATAAGCAAGAATAACAAATCTCCTTATCATTATATTCCAAAATATTGTTTTGTTGTTTGCAAATCTCTTTCTATTTGCTTTTTCAACTCTTGTATATTCTCAAAGGTTGCATTATCTCTTATTTTTTTCAAAAAATCAACCTTTATTTTAAAATTGTAGTGAAATTCATTATAACCAAACAAATTGGTTTCTACTACTTTATCATCAACATAAGTCATAGAAAAATATTCTTTTTCTTTTATATTTGTTTTAGAAATGTAAGTTCCTGCTTTTGGAAAAATTACATCATTATTATGAATATTCATAGTAGGAAAACCAATTGTTCTACCAATCTGTTGTCCTTTATTTACAATGCCCTCTATAAAAAAATTTCTTCCCATAAATTTATTTGCTTTTTCTACTTCACCTGCAAAAATCAACTCTTTTATAAGAGAAGTTGATACTTTTTCGTTATCTATATAAAGTGGTTCTATAATAGAATAGTTTGAATTACTTTTAATTAAATTATTAACATTTCCTGCCTTATCTTTTCCAAAATTAAAATCTTTACCAATCACAAAATCATCAATATCAAAATTGATTTTTAAAAGATTTATAAATTGATCAGGGAGAAGAGAGGAAAATTCGGGCGTATAGTCACATAAAATTAAATTTTTTATTCCAAGAGATTTAATAAACTCAATTCGTGTATTCAAGTCTAATACTGTTTTTTTATCTGGATTTTTACAAGGAAGGTTTTTATATGTTAGGACATAGTTTTCAAATTTTTCTTCTTTAGAAATTCTTAATAACTCATTTAATATCTTTTGATGTCCGAGATGAAAACTTTCAAAAAAGCCTATTGATATTATGCCTTCTTTTTTAATGTCATGTCTTTCAAATATAGTATTATAAACCTTCATATCTATATTTACTCTTCTTCTTCATTTTGAGAATTGTCTTTTGCTTCTTTTTGCTCTCGTTCTCTTCTTTCATTTTCAATTTGTGCTAAAGTTTTATCTAATTGGAACGCTTTTTCTTCTTCTTCGTCATAACGAAATTCAATCTTTGGTGTAAATCTTAATTGAAGTCTTTCTCCAATAATTTTTTGAAAAAAACCAGCTGCACTATTTAGCCCATTTACAGCTTTATTTATATCTGCTTTATCACCAATGGTTGTAAAATATAAATGGCAATAGTGTAAATCTTTGCTTAAAGTAATCCTTGAAATTGTCATAATTCTTGGGATTCTTGGGTCTTTTACTTCACCTAAAGTAATTATTTTCATTACTTCTTCTATAATTAAAGTTTTTATTCTTTCTGATTTGTATTTCACTTAATATCCCTTTACTATTTGATTTTCTAATTTATCCAATTGAAGACGATTTGTCAAGTTTTTAAAGAATCTTTTTCTTTTAATTTTTTTAATCTTCCAAATGAATAATATTTACCAATAATTAAATCGCATTCATTTGTTTGAGTATATAAGTTATATATACTATAAATTAATGAAATTGTCACCAATTTCATTAATTTTAGGTATATAATCAACCTCGGATAACTCATTGTTATATAATAGATTATAATTATTATTATTAATTTATTTTATACTAAGAATTTTGACAAACTCAACTCGTTTGATTATAAAATCTATTTTATTGGCAGTCTTATTGTAAATTTAGTACCAACATTTTCTTTTGTTGCAACACTTATTTTCCCACTGAGTTCTTCGACTTCATTTTTTACTACATCAAGACCGACTCCTCTGCCAGATAAATCAGTTACATGATCTTTAGAACTAAAATCTGGAGAAAATATAAAATTAATCAGTTTCAAATTTGTAATATTATCGTTTTCTGAAATTAAAGATTTTTGTATAGCTTTTCTTCGTATTGCCTCAAAATCAATACCTTTTCCGTTATCTATAACTTCTATATAATAATCTGTGTTATCTTTATAAATTTCAAGCTTTATTAAACTTTTTTGAGTTTTATTGATTGTCAGTTTTTCAAATTTATCTTCAATTCCATGATCCAAAGCATTCCTGATAAGATGAATAATAGAGTTTTTAATTTTATTTAGATAAGGAAAATCAAAGAGTGTGGTATAATATTTAAATTCTACTTCTTTATCTATTTTAACGGATATATTATCAACCATATCTTTTAATGTCATAAGAAATTTGTCAAGCAAGGCTTTTGGTGAGTTATTATATTCATCAATATCAAGTTTGCAGAAAAGTCTAAATTTATCTAATAGCCTATCAATTATTTGGATTTCTTTAAGTAATAAATCGACAAGATTATTGATTTTTTCTTTTATATTCTCAATATTTTGAGAATCCTTGTAAGAGGAAAGTTGATCCTCGATAATATGAGTTATTTCTGCTAATTGCTTTAAATCAAGAGCATACGCAGCACCTTTTAAAGAATGTAGATGCCTAAAAATATGTTGTCGTGCTTCATCATCTTTTAAAATATCAATGTTTTGATTTAGTTCACTTAGAACATTATTTGTTTCATTAATAAAGTCTATAAAAACTTGTGGACCTTGTTTAAGAATAGCAGATATAGCACTTATTTCAGCATCTTTTCTATTTTTCTCTTTCTCAAGTTCTTTTTCTGCTTTTATAACTAATGTCTTATCTTCAAACAAAACCATAACATTTTCAATTGCATTATTATTATAAATTCTTTGAAAATTTATATTAACAAAAAAATCTTCATTTGTATCAGACCTGTTTATTTTTATATACTGATCTTTTAACGGGTTTATAAGCATTAACATTTCCATTTCAGTATTTATATTTGTAAATAATGAATTTAAAAAGAAAGTCATATACTCTCTTTCATTTTTATTTTTATCATTATCTGGATAAATAAAGTCAATAAAATTCTTTCCTGCAATTTCTTCTTTACCAAATAAATGAGTAAGATAATTTGAATATTGATTACTGATCTTAAAGTTTTTATCAATTAACAAAAGTCCTTCTTTTATATTTTCAAGATATTTTTTATTTTCCTCAAACTTTACTTCTTGTAACTGAGTAATTAACTCAAGTTCTTGCTTTTTTCTTTCTGTCGATATTAGTTTTTCCTGATAATCTTTTACTTCATTTATCATTTTATTAAAGTTATCAGTTAGAACACCTATCTCATTATGAGACTTTTGTTCAATATAATAAGAATAATCACCTTCAGCAATCTTTTTTGTTGCATTTACGAGTAATTCGATTGGGTTTGTAAAAGTTTTACTGAATGAAAAAGAAATTATTATTATTATTATCAAAAAAATAAATGTTATTACAGAAATAATAAAAACAATATCTATAATTGGCTTTAAAAATTGGGATTGCGGGTGAAAATATATAAATTTTACACCAGACAAATCACTTCCATCTACAATAGTCATATATCGTTTATTATCAAAAGTAATATAATTTATTTTAGTTTTATTGATATTTATATCATGACGAAAATTTATCGATAAAAACAAATCATATAGTTTGTCTTTTTTTTCCATATCTGTATTTTTATTTAAAACGAAACTATTTGATGAACTATTATAACTATAAAAAAAATCTACAAGGTCTTGATTATTTTTATTGATTTTTTTGATTATTTGATTTTCAAAGATTTCTTTTTCTATTTCTTCTGGAAAATGGTAGAGTAAATCCTTGATATAATCTTTTTGTAAAATTGTTTTATCAGTAATAAGCATTCGGTAATCATTAAAATTTAATAACTCATCATTAGGATTTGGGCTGTCTTTTCCAAGAATATAGATTTTTTTATTTTCATCATAATTATAATAATCGTCTGATATAGGGTGATTGTAACTTATAATATTGTTAAACTTATCAAGTACATAAAGAGTACCAAATTTTAATTCATCAATGTTTTCAAAATATTTTTCTATATAGCCACTCTTAAAAACAACTATAATAAATTTAGCAAATGTATCAGAAGGATTTACAGGAGGGTCTTTGTAATATGGTGCTATCATTACAGGATTTTTACCCTCATATCCTGAGATGACATTTTCTTTAAAGAGTCCGAATACAGTTTTTATTTGATTATCATTTTTTATCTGTTTATAAAGAATATCCTGTTTTAAAACATCTATATTTGGCGGAACCTGATTGATACCCGAAAAATGAATTTTATATGGGGTGTTATTATTAATTGAAGTTCTATCTAATTCGACAAGGTACAGTCTTCCCTCTATCTTTTCTTCCATTGTTTTTCGGATGCCACCAATTTGTGTTTCTGAACCTATAAGTTTTTCGGATATATTTATTTCTTCAGAACCGTTTTTATATTGAGGTGCATTGAGACCTTCTACAACTTCAGGTATTGTAAATAAATTAGCAAGTGTACGCGAGTTTTGTTCGTAGGAAATGTCCAAATTCATTTTAACTTGAGAAATAATCATTGAATAAAGTTTAAAATTCTGATTTTCTAGATACGAAAATATTCTAATACTTATAATAATGATTAAGACTATTATAGGTAATATTGCGACAGGGATAATAAATTTTAAGAGATCCCACCTGATTTTAGTATTTTTTTTCATATTTTACTCTATTATACTTTCATATCTCTCATTGACACATTTACAGAAAAATCACCAAATTCAGATTGAAATGGGATTGATATTACAGGTACCCCTTTAGGCCAATTGATATTATATGAATTTCCTGTAATAACACCAGGTAAAGATATTTCGATTCTGTAATCTTCGAGATCTTTTTTGGCATTTCCAGCTATAATATTGACCATCTCACCAACCCCATCTATAACTTCATTTGTGATAGCCATAAATGATAAACCTGAAAATTTGGAAACCATTTTTATAGCAGTTTCTCTTGAGAAAGTAAGAACTACTGCACCAACTGTATCTCCTGCAAGACCAATAATAGCAGAAACTTCTTTTAATTCATTAGGGTCTTTAAGAAGTACTGGTGGAGAAACAGTAACTGAAACATTAAGATACTCTTTAAAAAGATTCATGGAAGCATTTAAAAATGGATTTATATACATAGCCTTCATATTAATTCTCCATTAAGTAAGATATTTTGATATTTTTTCAAGAAAAATTTCAGCTTTTACTGGTTTTACAATGTAATTTGTAACACCTGAAGTAATCGCTTCCATCACATTATACTTTGCCGCTTCAGAGGTTATCATTACGACTGGAGTAAGACTATATTTTTCCATAGACCTAATTATTTTAACAAATTGAAGTCCATTTAGATGAGGCATATTCCAGTCTACAATAAATAAACCGATATTGTTTGAGTTTGCTAATTGTAAAGCTTTTTCTCCATCTTCTGCATCAATAATGTCTTCGTCTTTACAACCTGCTTCTAATAAAATATTTCTGTGAATCCTTCTCATTGTTGAGGAATCATCTATAATTAAAACTTTCACTGTTTCCTCCAATTTTATTGATTATTTTATCCATACTAACCAATATTAAATACTTTATATAAAGTATATGCCCATCATATAAAAAGTCAAGAAAATTATGATAAAATAATGAAAAGAAATTAATTATGGTATTACAAATAATACTATTAAATTTATAATTTTTTTCTAATTCCATTCTCCATAAACAACAAAAGGGATGTCTTGCGACATCCCTTTTTATAATTAAAACTCAAATTATGAATTAAGTCTTTTTTCAAGATCATTAAGTTCATCGTTGAGTTCTTTTGGTAAGTGTGAGCCAAATTTAGCATAATGTTCTTTGATACCAGGAATTTCTTTTTTCCATTCATCATTGCTTACTGCTAATACAGCTTTTACTTCATCTTCTGTAATTTTCATACCAGAAACATCAAGTGCGTCAACTGTTGGTACAAAACCAATAGATTTCTTTTCAGCTTTGCCTGTACCGCTAACTCTTTCGATAATCCATTTTAATACTCTTGAGTTTTCACCGTATCCTGGCCACAACCATTTACCTTCTGCTGTTTTTCTAAACCAGTTTACATAGAAAATCTTTGGTAATTTTGATTGATCAGTTGCTTTTTTACCAGTATTAATCCAGTGTCCAAAATAGTCGCCCATATTGTATCCACAGAATGGTAACATAGCAAATGGGTCTCTTCTTAATTGTCCAAGTCCACCAGCAGCAGCAGCAGTCATTTCACTTGCAACAACAGAACCCATAAATACACCATGATTCCAGCTAAAAGCTTCATGAACTAATGGAACAACAGATGCTCTTCTACCACCAAAAAGAATAGCAGAAATTGGAACACCATTTGGATCTTCCCAAGCAGGATCAATTGCAGGACATTGTGAAGCAGGAGCTGTAAATCTTGCGTTTGGATGTGAAGAAGGTCTTCCGCAACCTGGAGTCCATTCTTTACCTTGCCAATCTGTTAATTTAGCTGGCTCATCATCTGTCATTTGTTCCCACCAAACATCACCATCTGGAGTTAAAGCAACATTTGTAAATATTGTATTTTTTTCGAGTGATAACATAGCATTTGGGTTTGATTTCATAGAAGTACCTGGAGCTACACCAAAGAAACCTGCTTCTGGGTTGATAGCATAAAGTCTTCCATCTTTACCAAATTTCATCCAAGCAATATCATCGCCAATACATTCTACTTTCCAACCAGGTATTGTAGGGATAAGCATAGCGAGGTTTGTTTTACCACAAGCTGAAGGGAATGCAGCTGCAATATATTTTTTTTCACCATTTGGAGGAGTGATGCCAAGAATAAGCATGTGTTCTGCAAGCCAACCTTCTTCTCTAGCCATAGAAGTAGCGATTCTAAGAGCAAAACATTTTTTACCAAGTAACGCATTTCCACCATAACCAGAACCAAAAGACCAAATAATTTTTTCTTCTGGGAAGTGAGTGATGTATTTGATTGGGTTACAAGGCCAAAGAACATCTTTTTCTCCAGCGATTAATGGTTTACCAACTGAGTGAACACATTGAACAAATTCGCCGTTATCACCAAGAACATCGAGTACTTTTTTACCCATTCTTGTCATTATTCTCATATTTACAGCAACATAAGCTGAATCAGAAAGTTCAACGCCAATATGAGAAATTGGAGAACCAATAGGACCCATACTGAAAGGAATAACATACATTGTTCTACCTTTCATACAACCATCATAAAGACCTTTCATAATGATTTTCATTTCTGCTGGGTCTTTCCAGTAGTTTGTTGGACCTGCTTCTTCTTTTGTTTTTGAACAGATGAATGTTCTTTCTTCAACTCTCGCTACATCTGCAGGGTCTGATTTAGCATAGAAACTTCCAGGTTTTTTGTCTTCGCTAAGTTTAATAAAAGTACCAGCTTTTACTAACTCATCACAAAGCTTGTTGTATTCTTCTTGAGAACCGTCACACCAGTAAATTTTGTCTGGTTTACACATAGCTGCAATTTCTTCGACCCATTTGATCAATTTTTGATTTTTGGTCATATTGTTTTCCATTGATTACTCCTTGATATATTTTTTTTAATATAAGTGGTATTTCAAAACCATAAAATATGGTTACTAGGAACTAATTATGATTTAAGACCTATCATGTTTTTGAAACATAGCAGATCTTAGTTGTTATATTAAATTTACATCACCAGCCAAAACGTCAATAATTTGTTCATCGATTTTTAATTTAAGAATGCCGTCTTCGTCAATATCAAAAACTTCACCGCTCTTGACTTCGCCATTCATAATCCATTCGACTTTTTTGCCGATTATTTTGCTATATTTCACCCATTCTTTTTTAATTTTTTTAATGCCATCATAACCGAAGAATATAGTAAAATATTTTGATAATTTATCTAAGTATAACTCGCTAAACTTTTTTAAATCAAAGTCTTTTCCTAGAATCATAGAAACTGAGGTGGCTTTTTTACCAACGCCAGACAGGTCTTCTTTTGTGGAATTAACATTTACGCCAATGCCTACAATAAGTTTTTCCATTTTTGTAGTTTTCCAAATGGATTCTGCCAAAACACCAGAGATTTTTTCATCGTTTATATAAATGTCATTGGGCCATTTAATCCAAGAATTATGAACGCCAATTTCATCAAATAATTCGACGAGTGCCACAGAAATACAGGCAATATACCAATTGAAATTTAAAATTGATTTTTTTGGTTTAAATAATATTGATAAAGCGAGATTTTTATTTTCAAAACAAAACCATTTACGATTTTCTCTACCTCTGCCAGTTGTTTGGTTAAACGAGTAAACAATAGTCTTATCTTCAAATTCGTTTTGCTTTAAAAACGAGTTTGTAGAATCTACTTCTTCTAAATAAACAATATTAAATAAACTCAATGTGGTAACCTAAACTGTATTTTTATTGTTATATACAAAAATTTTTATTTTGTCAAAAAAATAAAGATTAATTTTTTAAATTTTTGATAAATTTTACATTTGTACGATAATTTGAAATTTTAGAATTTTTTTATTAAAAATCAAAATATTCTAAATATTTATTATAAAACTAGTTAAGTTGATATTTCTTAAAACAGATTTTTTCTAAAAAAATGATGAGGTTATACATTATTAATTAAATTTTGAATTTATTAATTTAAATAATTTGAAAGAAAGTGACAACTAAAAAAGATAGATTTATTTAATTAAAATAATTAAATGATAATAAAAACTTTTTTTATTTCAAAATACAAAAAATATATTATAATATATCTAAATCTAATGTTAAATTAGAAAATTTTAAGTATATTTCGATGCCCGAGACTGGAATCGAATTTAATTTGTAATTATTAAGAATAAATTAATTTGCAAAACTCCAATAAAATCTGTGTAATCAGTTTTAATCTGTGGAAATATGTGTTATGAAAAAGATTGTGTTATTTATATTAATTTTTATTATTCTATCATTTTTTATAATTTTTGTTGTTATTTTGAATGATAATAAACTTGAAATTAAACAAACAAGCACTGTGATTTATGCAAACTCAAATAATTTTGCTTTTTTTGAAATAAAATATAAAAATAAACTAAGGCAAAAATTTTTTCCTTTTGATAAGAAGTTTAAAATTAATTATATAGAAGGAAAACAATTAATTGAAGAGATTAAAAGTAAAAAAGGATTCTACCTAAAAAGTAAAACTGTATCTGGGGTTGTTAAGTTTAATATAGAGGCAGAAAATCAAATTAAATTTTGCGAAATTAAAATTGCAGAAAATTATACTGATAGTGATGGTGATGGATTTCCCGATGTGGTAGAGTTAACCAATGAAGATAGAGATAATTTTGCTAATTGGTTTGTTTCAATTGCTGAGTCTCAATTTTATGGAATATCGTCTAACTGGGAGGCTATAAATCAAAGTTGTTCGGGGCTTGTTGTTTTTGCTTGCAAGGAGGCTTTGAAGAAACATAATAATCAATGGTTTGCAAAGTATTCTTTTATTGTAACAAAAAATATTGATGATGTAAAAAAATATAATTATCCAGATGTTCCTTTGTTAAAAGAGAATATTTTTAGGGTTAAAAAGGGTAGTTTTAATATAAATGATGTGAGTTCTTGTTTTGCAAATACTGCGAATGTTAATAATTTGCTCAATTTTAATTTCACATTTATTGGTAAAAATAAGATAGATTTTAAAAAAGGTGATGTTTTATTTTATAATGTTTCAAATAATCAAGATTCTCCATATCATTCGATGATTTATACTGGAGAAAGCGATTATTTGATCTATCACACTGGCAACCTTTCATCTACAAATATAGGTGAGGTAAGAAAAGTTAAATTTGACGATTTATCAAAACATCCCGACTCATTTTGGCATCCAGTAAGTGATAATAAATCATTTTTGGGGGCTTATAGGTGGAATTTTTTGAATTGAGATGATTATTCTAAATTTTTATAATGGAGTAATAAATGGATGATAGAACAATATATTTTTCTCAAAAATTAAAAGAAAATCTATCAAAAAATATAAAAGAATTGGTTTTATTTGGCTCAAGAGCAAGAGGCGACTATTGGGATGGTTCTGATTACGATTTTTTGATTGTGGTTAATGAAAAAAGTAAAGAAACAATAAAATCTATAAGACAAATCGAAGTTGATTTTTTAGATAAATTTGATATTTTATCAGCTAGTTTAATATTTGACGAAGAAGAATGGGAAAAAACAAAAAAATTACCAATAGGAATAAATATTTTGAGAGAAGGGGAGTGGATTTGATGGAATTAAACGCTGAAATTATAGCAATGATAAATAAATCAGACAGTAAATTGAAGACTGCAAAAATAGTTTATAACAATGAACAATATGCTGACTGCATGTCTTCTTCATATTATGCTGTTTTTCATATAATTTCTGCTTGTTTATTATCAAAAAATCTAACATTCTCAAGTCATTCTCAGACTATTGGAGCCTTTAATAAAGAGTTTATTAAAACTGGCATATTTCCAAAGGAATATACTGCAATAATTCAAGGACTTTTTGAAGATAGACAGAATGGGGATTATAATGTATATTTTACCCCTGATAGAGATATGGCTTTTGATAGTATAAAACAAACTGAAATTATTATAAATTCAATAAAAGATTATTTACTAAGAGAAAAGGATAAAGGAAACTGATTGTATGAGTGAAAATTTTAATTCATTAGAAAATATTCTTAAAAAAAAATTTCATGGTGCTGTAAATATTAGAGGGATTAAATTTCAGTTATTGTTTTCAATTTTTAAGTCTTTTGAATTATTAAAAGAAAATCCTAATTTTAAAATCCAACTTGAAGGAATAGAAGACCTTGATGTTAAAAAACAAATAGAAAATGTTAATTTAAAAGGATTAAAGTTTAAAAATATTTATATTCAAGCAAAAACATCTGATAATCTATGGAATTGGACAAAATATCAAGAAGTATTTAAAAATTTTTATGAAATATATAAAATTGATAATCAATCAAATTTTGAAATGATAACAAATTTTGAGCATAATAAAGATTGGTTAAAAATTATAAATAAAGAAAAATTGGATAAAAAAGAAGAAATTAAACTAAATAAGAGATTTAAAGCGATTTGTGATAAAATAGGGTTGAGAGACTCTGAAAAAGATGATTTTTTTACTAAAATCAAACTAAAATCTTATGAAGAGAGTAAATTAATTGACTCAATAGTAAAAAATATTATTGATTTGTATTCTTTAGCAAATGATATTGTTTATTATTATCTTGATATTTTGTTTGGAAAATTTTTAGAAAAATCTAAAAATAGAGATTTTATTGATAAATTATTTTTAGATAATTTGTGGGTAGAATTTAATCAATTAAAGGTAAGAAATGAGCAATTTGATGCTTACAAAAATGGATTGATTTCTAAATTGGTGTGGAATGATGATAATAATAAAGATGATTTTTATGATGGTAAAAAAGTAAGACCATCGCAAATAGTTTCAAATCTTGATGTTTTTCGTCAAAAATGGATAGAACAAATTAATAAAGCGATTTATGAAAATGGTATATGTGTTATAAAATCATCAAGTGGACAAGGAAAATCTACATTATTATATAGATATGTTTACAATTATTGGTCAGAAAAATATATTTACACAATAAACTCTGTTAAAACAGCCGAAGAAGTAGAATTAATAAATGATTTTTTGAGAATGTTAAAAAAACTTGATTATCCAATAATAGTTGTAATTGATAATGTTGATAATAACACAAGATATTGGTATAAAATTGCGAGTTTATGCAGAGAAATTGGAATTAAACTGCTAATATCAGTTAGATATGAGGATTGGTTTAGATTTAGTGATATAAATATTACAAATTATGAAACTATTCAACCTTATCTTGATATTGAAGAAGCAAAAGAAATATACAATAATTTAAAAAAGATTAATCGTATTCATAAAGATATTGTTTCTCCTCAATGGGCTTTTGAAAAATTGGAAGATAGTAAATTATTGATTGAATACATTTATCTAATCACTCATGGAGAGATGTTAAAAGAAAAGTTGAATGAACAAATAAAAAATATTTCTATACTTGAAGAAGATAAAGCAAAAATTGAAATATTACGAAAAGTTTCGGTTGCTGATATGCTTGGTTCTCCACTAAGTATCAAAAAATTACAAAAAAACATAAATTCTAAATCAGATTTACAATATTTATTAGAATCTTTAGAAAAAGAGTATATTGATATTAAAGAAGGTATTATTACTGGCATTCACTGGGTTAGATCAAAACATATTTCTCAAATTCTGCATGGTAAATATAAAAATTTAACAGATACAGCAATAGAGATATTGAATGATATTAATTTTGAAAATCTTGATATATTTGTGTCAAACTGTATTTCAAATAAAGATATAAATAATCAAGAAATATTTAAACACATGCAATGTAATATACAAAATTATTCTTTAAAAGATTTGAAAAAAATATTTAGAGGTTTATTTATAGGTGGTGAAAAATTATTTTATCTTGAAAATAAGGCTAATTTTGATGAAGCGTTTGATTTTCTGGGAGACACTGGGATTTTTTTTCTTGGAACTAGCACATTACCAACAAAATCTCATAATGCTATTGAATCTTTAAAAAAAGATGGTCTTTTTAATGAAAGTCTTGAAAATCTTGAAAGAATTACCCAAAAAATAAAAAAACTAAATAGAGGCTTTGATTTATGTAATAATTTCTTTGATAACAACTTAAATAAAAATATATTACAAGAAAAACTAAAAGAAGATATTCTTAATGATTTTCCAGAAATTTTTCATTGGTTAAAATATTCTAACATGTCAGTTGATATAAAAAATGTTTTGTTAAAATATAAAGTGAGTGATTTTGATAATATAGATATAGAAAATTTAAAATATTTTCTTTCTGGTATTTATGAATATGATAATAATGTTTATTTAGAATGGTTTGAAAAGAATAGAATGGATTTGATGTATTTTCTTACATGGCAAACAAATTCTTTAAATTTAGATATAACAGAAGAAAAAGAGATAAAAATAAAATATATAAGCATTATTGATAATGAAACTGGCAAATATAATGATAAATCTGTGAAAAGGATAAAAATACTAAGAGAAATTTTACCTTTCTTGAAGATTTATTCGACAGAAAGACTTGACTTTGAAATATTAGGTATTACTCCAACTTATGATAAAGGTTATAAAAATATTCCTATAGAAAATGAACCTTTGCAATTTATAATTGAAATAAATAAACTATGGGCTGAAATAGTAGAAAATAATTATCGAACTGATAGTTATTATATATTTCAACAAAAATGGTTTGAATTAAGAAATTGCATTATAAAAGTTATGGAAAATTTTAACAAATGGCTTAAAAATATTTTTATGGGAAAGTCTAATAAAGTAGAATTACTTAAAGAGATTGATAACATAAATATTATAAAAAAAATGGATGAAATTTTAGGATTGCCTCTTCAAATAGATAAAAATATAGAAAAGCAATTTAAAGATTCAATAAGTGATTGCGATAGTTATTTTAGATTTTTTGTTAGTAAGATTGGTTCTTATTCTCCTAGTAATGACAATAATCTTTTGTTACATAATTTAAACGAGTATAGGAAAAATTTAGATAATTTATACAAAGGTTTTAAGTTATTATTTGATAATAATATACCTGATTATTTTAAAATTTGTGATTTAAAAGAAAAAGAAAAAAAAGAGGCAGATAGATTAGTTGATATGGTTGGTATTTTTATAAATCACTGGAAATCGAGACCTATATTATCATTTGAAGAAATAATAAAGCAAGAGAAAGAAATATTTAATAATAAAATAGTTCAAAGTGTAAAAAATGCTTTAAAAGATAAAAAAGTTTTTGTTAATAATAAATTATATATAAACCATCCTTTAAATTACTTATTTATTGCATTTGAGATTGAAAATCCACTTTTTTATTTAAAAGAATTGCTAAATATATTGAAATTACTCAATAATATAGAAAATACAGCACATTGTTATTATTTAATGCCTATATATCAAGGTAATCGTATAATTAACGGTATTTTTCAATTTTATGATACCACTATAAGGAAAATAAATAATAATGAATATTTTCCTTGGGAAAGTTTCTTGCCAGTAGAAATTGATGATAAAATAAAGTTATATATCCAAGATTATCCATATAAAGAAGTATTTGAGTTATCTTTTATTGATGAATTTAAAGGTTTTTTTGGATATATTAATATGTTTTATGAAATTTTGAGATTAACTACTTTAAATGATAAAGAAAGTTATTATTTAACAAAATTTAAACAAAAAATTATAGATTACTATAATTCTTTTGTAAATGAATTGATAAATAAAGCAAATGATTTTTATAATAAATATAAATTAATAATTAATCAATTACAAAAATATCTAAAAGATGTTGATATTGATGTAGAAAAAATTATTTATATTTTAAAAGAAATATCAGTAGCAAAAGATGATTCAATAATGGATATTATTTCTAAAAATTCAGAATATTTAATAAAATGTAATTTTGAAATAACAAAATATACATTTATTTAAATTTTATTGTATAATTATATAAGGTGTTGGTATTCATTGGCAAGATATTGATGAGGATATATCAATAGATGAAATTTTAGGAATTTAATACCAAAAATTTTAAAGATTAACTATAATTATGGTATAATTACATAATTTAATCTGTGTAATCTGTGTTATGGGGGAAGAAATGAATCGAGTAATTAGGCTTGCATTTTGTTTTTTGATTTTGGTTTCTGTGAATATTTTTGCTGCGAGGTTATTTTATCTTTCGACTGATAAGACTTTTTCGATAAATGAAGAAAAGCGGGTAAAAATTGAGTCAGAAGCTTATGTTTCTGGATTGAAAATAAGGGTTTATAAAATTGTTGACCCAATAAAATTCTATAAAGAACAGGATAATATCCATAAACCAGTGATAGAAGGTAGAAAATTGAGGTATTACACGCCAGAGGTTGTAAATGGATTTATTGGATTTTTGAAAACAGAGTTAAGAGAATGGGCAAGAGAAGAAATTCCTACAAATAGTAGAGGAAATCTTATAAATAGTTATAGTGATTTTTCTATGTCATCAGAAGAGACTAATATTTTCCCAAATAAGATT